>NZ_VLSR01000055.1:0-540 GCF_007558235.1 Acinetobacter sp. RF15B
ATCTTTTCCGTCTATTTCGATAGCGCTCACTCAATATTCTAAATGTTTTCAATTGACTATTGATGTGTTCGATCACAACTCGTATTTTTCCAATCATGTTATTGTACTTTTTCTCAACATCAAATAAGGGGAAATTCTTCTGTTTCTTTATTGGCATCAATAATTTAAAGCCGTCTTGCTCTAATCCGTAGTATCCTAAATCGGTAATAACATATTCACAATGGTTAAATTTCTTAACCGTTTTTCTTGCCAGTTTAATGTCATGCTGACTGCCATTCGATATATCTAGCCCTATGATTTGTTTACTCTTCGGATGATAGATCACTTGGGCTTTTAGCGTATGTTTCTTCTTTTTACCACTGTAGAACTTACTCTGATTTTTTTTTCGGGCGTTCAATTGAACATTCTGTAGTATCAATAATGACCCAGTTAAAGTGTTCGTCTGCTGTGGTAATGCTTCGTTTTGGCAGGATAAAACGTCTTGATTTCATCAATGCATTTTCAACCTTTTTAATGGTTCGATTCACATTACTTTCAGCG
>NZ_VLSR01000056.1:0-533 GCF_007558235.1 Acinetobacter sp. RF15B
GCATCCGTATAGTCATTCAAGTCACTGCCTTTTCTAATATATTGTCTGATCAATCCATTCGTATTTTCATTTGTTCCACGCTGCCAGGCGCTATAGGGATCAGCGAAATACCAGTCGACATCTAATTCCTGAGCAGCATACTCATGCAGGCTGAACTCTTTACCATTGTCCGCGGTAATTGTTTTTAGGTGTGCTTTGATCGGTTCCAATAATCTGATCGTAGCCTGGCAAACTTCCTCAGCCTTGCGCGTGCTGCACTTTTTCAGCCAAAGATAACCTGTCTTCCGATCTACAATTGAAACCAAGGATTGTTGGTGATTCTTGCCAACAATCGTATCTATTTCCAAATCACCGAAGCGGGAGCGCTGCTCAATCTCAGCAGGTCTATTGTGGATACTTTTGCGGTTTGTCAGTTGGCCACGAGTCTCAATAGAGCCATATTTTCTCTTCCTTTGATTTCTGAAACGTAAGTTGTGGAAGAGCACACCACCTCTGCTTTTATCCTGCTGTATAAACCTGTATATGGAATGCAG
>NZ_VLSR01000008.1:0-163263 GCF_007558235.1 Acinetobacter sp. RF15B
AAACACTACGTACTCTACTCGTCACTAAATTGTACTGTCCTTTCAATAGGCTGAATAAAGTCTCTATTTTATTGCGCTGTTTTAAGTGATATTCATCAGATTCTTGTAGTTGAATAAACTTCATATTCTTTCGATGATAAGTAATTAAATCAATACCTTGATCTTTCAACCTACTTTTTAAATCTTGGCTGATATAACCACGATCCGCGTAAAGCTTTGCTTCTAAGCCTTCAACCAAATGCTCAACCATTTTTATGTCAGCCACATGTCCATTGGATAATGCTGAACAAACTATTTCTCCAAGTTGATTCATCACAACATGTAATTTACAGCCGTAGAACCAGCCCATTGAGCTTTTACCGCGAGAAGCAATTTTAGATAATGATTTATGGCGTTGAATCCGTTGGTTTTTACAAACAGGTAAAGTGGTTGAGTCAACCCATAAATATTGGCTCCGTTGACCTTTCATTAAGGCTACATGTAAAGCATGTAGTGCTAATTGATGCATATTAATCAGGTGAATCATGCGTTGATAACAAGGTAAGTTTTTAAATAAATGACTTTTATCCTGTTTCAGCCATGAAAAAAATGCTTTGAAATTATTGAAGTGAGAACACTTATACCAAATGGCGATAAAGATGATTTCAGAGATACTCAGTTGCGCTTTTCGGATTCTTAAGCAGTGATGGCTTTGCTTGAGGAATTTCCAGTAGGTTGCTTCAAATTTAAGAAAGAAATCATCAATTACACAGAATAATTCGGTACTATTGAACATCGGGACTAGAGTTGTGGGTTTTGTGTGGTAACTCAACTGATGGCTCTAGTCCTTCTGTTTTTCAAGTCCATTTCTTATCCGCGATTCGGGTTATAGTTAATTTTTTTATATTTTTTAATATAGAATTATACTCATTGTTAAGCAATATCATTATGTTCCATCATTATCGCTATAATTCATATAAAATGAGTTCTTTTCTAAATGATATCTTTAGGCTAGGTAAAAATAAAAAACCACACTTAAAAGTGTGGGCAATCTGGACAACGTCTCAGGTCTAAAAAGAAAAATATGGTTAATTTTCCTCTTCACAGTACTTAGTAAAGCAATGCTTTTTTGATCTTTTGATCTGTCTTATATTGCGACAAAGCATAGACCGCCCAAATAGCAGCCGGGATCCAACCTAGAACTGTAATCTGAAGAAATAAACACATCATTCCTGCAAATGGACGACCTATCGTAAAAAACAGCAGCCAAGGAAAAAACAAAGCGACCAAAAGTCTCATATTACGTTCCTATTGATGCGTTATTTCAGGTGAATTAATTTTCATTGAAGGGATAAATTAAACAATTTTCGATCACGTTCGTCTGTTAAATACTTATCCATTTGTGTAATTAATTTGGCTCTAGCTTGTTCATCACCTTCAGTAATTTTTAACATGCAGGATCCGATTAAAATCTTACGTCTGGTATCGTTCTTTCTTGCCTGTTCTTTCTCTTTAGCACGTTCTCTTGCCAGTGCTGCCTGTCTTTGAGCCTTTAACTGCTTTAGCTTTTCTTCCTGTGCTTTGATTTTGCTGTCTAGTGTTTCAGTAATGCTCATTAATCCAATACCATCATCTTGGGAAACCATCCCTAACATAAGCGCACTTGAATCTGCATTCAAGGTGCTATATGTATAGTAATGTTTTCCTCGAAGAGCGCACTTATGCAAACTTTGTTTGCAAGTCCGATTGGGGAAACCCCAATACCCCGACAACCGTAGCCACGGTTGTATTTCACTACGTGAAATTTTAACAGCGAAATCAGGCATGGCGATTTACCACTTTTCAGTTAAAACCTTTTCCCGATCTAATGGACGATCAGCAACAGCTGCTATCGCCTATCGTGCTGCGGAAAAGATTTACTGTGAGCGTGAAGGCCGAACGCATGACTACACCCGAAAAACAGGCGTAGAGCATCAACAAATATTTTTACCACAAGATGCTCCGGAGCATCTTTGGCAACGAGAAAAACTCTGGAATGAGGTTGAACAGCGTGAAACCCGAAAAAACTCAACAGTCGCCCGAGAATTTGAAATTGCATTTCCGAGTGAACTGAACCAGGAACAACGCCAGGCTATGCTAAAAGAGCTATGTGAAAGTATTGTCGAAAGACACCAGGTAGCCGTAGATGCCTGCATTCATGCTCCACATACCGGATCCGGCAGTGATGAACGCAATTATCACGCGCATATCCTGATGAGCACACGCAGACTGACGCCGGAAGGATTTAGCACAAAGACCCGAGAGCTAGATCAGAAGTACAGCGGAGAAGTTCCCTACTGGCGCGAACGCTTTGCCGAGATCTGTAATCAGCACCTGGAACGAGCCGGACATAGCGCCCGGGTCGACCATCGCAGCTATAAAGATCAGAATCAGGATCTGGAAGCCACCCTGCATGAAGGTCCAGCCGTTACCCAGTTACGCAGACAGGGCATAGAAACCGAACTGAGCCGAACCAATGACCAGATCAGACAGAGAAACCAGATCCGTTTAGCACAGCACAAAAACCTGGATCAGCTGATTGCTGAAAACGAAATAGAACTCAGCGGATTAAAGATAAAGCAGCAGATCCAAAGTAAACATAGCGCCAGAACTTCACCAGTTGACGATAGAGCCGCTTTTAAGCAAAAACAGGCAGAGACCCTCAAGAAACTCGTCAAGGGCGAAATTAACGCAAAAGGGGCTGATCTGGACCCGGTATTCATGCAGGAGTGTTTCCAAGCTGCCGATCAGGCCATTCAACACCACCGCGAACAGCTAAGTCAGTTCAGCAAAGAACTGGCAACAGAGATCAATCAGAATAACCTCAAGCAAAGCTATGCAACCTTAAAGGATCTGGCTCAGCAATATGAGGAACTTGGCCAAAACAAGCCGCTGCTGTTTGGCAAAAAAGCCTGGGAAGCACAGCGCCAGTCAATATCTCACGAATATCGGGAACTCAAACAACAGCATGAATATAACCAAAAACATGGCATTAGTACCCTGCTCGAGGATGCCAAGTTTAAAAAATATGCCTGGAAGGAATACCAGAATGCCCATCCGGAGCAGGCAGATAAATATCAAAGAGTGTCCAGATCTTATCCAATCATCAAACAATACGTTCAGACCCTGCAGAAAGAGCGAGAACAGGCTCAACAGCTCGAACGTAGACAGCAGCGAGCTAAAGAGCAGTCAGTAGCACCAAAAAGAAAAAACCGAGGAATAAGTCGTTAGCCCATACCTGGTTGTACAGAGCGAGTGTCTACGAGCGAACTACAGGGATCTAATTTTTCGCCTGCTTTTTCCCTGATTACAGGCTCCCCTGTGTGTCAAGAACTCAGAATCAGAGCATCCCGCATGGGTGCGAACTGATTACATGGGTTTTATGTCGAGCGAAGCGAGTGAAAAAGTTCTATGAGCGAAGCGAATTCCGAGTTGCTTTTGCTTTTTTTAAAGTCACGAAATTCTGAGCCAAAAATTGCCCCTACGAACTGAGCGAAAGCGAAGTTCAATAGAGTTTGAGCGTAGCGAAAACCGAGGGCAATTTTTCCTTTTCTGGGCTTTTAATTATTTTAAAGTTTTTAAATGCTTTTAGGTAAGCTGAAAGCCTTGTAAATAAAGGCTTCTAGACTTCATATGACTACGTTTACCTACCAATATGACTACGTTTACCTACCAATATGACTACGTTTACCTACCAATATGACTACGTTTACCTACCATAAGTCTACCTTATTTATTTTGTAGATTTAACCACGTTTACCTTGCATTAATCTACAAATTTATTAATATAGACTTATATTCATAACTAATAAGATAGATAAATAAAGTGCGGGATTTAGTAGTTAAAGATAATGCATTAATTAATGCGAGTTATAACTTAGATTTAGTAGAACAGCGTTTAATCTTATTAGCTATTGTTGAAGCAAGAGATAGTGGTCGAGGCATTAATGCCAATGATCCATTAGAAGTCCATGCTGAGAGCTATGTAAATCAATTTAATGTTGCAAGACAAACAGCGTACCAAGCATTAAAAGATGCTTGTAAAGATCTATTCGTACGCCAATTTAGCTATCAAGAAATCAATAAGAGAGGAAATGTAGAAAATGTTTTAAGCCGCTGGGTCAGCGAGATCAGATATATCGATGATGAAGCAACAGTGAAGTTAATATTTGCTCCTGCAATCGTCCCACTTATTACACGTTTAGAAGAGCAATTTACTAAATATGAATTACAACAAATTAGTAATCTCAGCAGTGCGTATGCTGTGCGGTTATATGAATTGTTAATAGCTTGGCGCAGTACAGGCCAAACTCCTATTATTGAACTAGCAGAGTTCAGGCAAAAAATAGGTGTTCTTGATGATGAATATACAAGAATGGGGAATTTCAAAGACCGAGTATTAAATTTGGCTATTGCTCAAATTAATGAACATACAGATATTAAGGTCCAATGTCAGCAACATAAAAAGGGACGTAATATTTCTGGCTTTTCATTTACCTTTAAACAGAAAAAAGTCGTTATAGCTAACAATAAAAAGCAAACTACTCTTGAGATTTTCTCAAAATTTACTGATGCACAGCGACATTTTTTTGCTAATAAGCTATCTGAGCTTCCAGAAATGAATAAATATTCTCAAGGTACTGAAAGCTACTCACAGTTCGCAGTTCGAATTTCTGAAATGCTAAAAGATCTACAAAAATTTGAAGAGCTACTGCCATATCTAGAGAAAGTAGGCTTTAATGCAAAATAAACTTCATGTTTAGATCGGATGTTCATATGAACATGCCTGTACACGTACTGAGGGACTCCATTGAACACAACAAAATTTAGCGTTATGGACGCCAGTAAAACCTTTAGAAAGTCTAGAACAACAATTTATGAAGCTATAAAAAATGGTGAATTATCAAGGGATAGTGATGGACTTATAGATCTATCGGAATTAATAAGAGTTTATGGAAATCCAACTGGTGTTCAGTCCAGTACACGTATTGAACAAGTCCAGAAGGATGCACCTGTACGCATACAGTCCGAGATCGAAAATGTTCTAAAAGATCAGATTACTTTACTTAAAAATCAGTTAGATTTAGCAAATCAAAGAGAAAAGTCTTTGATGCAACATATTGAAGATCTCACTCATAGAATTGAGTTTAAAGGCACCTTAGAACAGCCAAAACAAGAAAATACTAGTAAGCTAAATGAATCTACTAATCTAAATATAGCAACAGATCCTCGGCCAGAGATTGAGTCGAACTATGACGCATTGACTACTCCTGGGGAAGACAACAAGCGTATACCTATTCCTGAACACGTTGAACCGGAACCTAAAAAAAGGGGATTATTGGGCCGTTTAGCTCGGGCAGTTTTTACAGATGAGTAAGGTTTTATTGTTGTTTTTAACTAAACAAAAGTGTGGAACATTGCTTGTTTATTGAGCGTGGAACATGGCTAATCAATAAAAAGCCGTTCTAGTGCGCTGAACTCTAGAACGGCTTAGTATAAGTTTATGATTTATATCGAATAAAAAACAGTATTTCGTATAAGTTGTATTATGTTAATTTTAGGGAATCTTAATTTTAAAAATTAATTATGTTCAAAGCTTTAATGCTAGTTGTCGCTTTAGTTTCAACTTCTATCAATAATTTATCACATGCAGAGACCAATACATTGAACGCAAATAAGGTACTAGAGCCCTTTATATTTGAAATTGGTTCTAATTTTTCAGATATTCAAACTAACTTCAGCTTAGAACCAAAGACCTCAGGAGTAAATTTCATTAAAGAATCAAACTGGTACAGATTAAAAACACCAGTAGGATTTATTTCTCTTCAAGAGTGGCAAGGTAAACTTCATTCTATTGCTTATGAAATTGATATAGATGATGTAGAAGTAAAAAAGAAATTAAGTGATTATCTTTTTGAAAAACATAAAAATAATTTTGAGTGGATAGATCGAGTTGATAATGGATTTTATATTTCATATGAATCATCTAATGATTCTATCCAAGGGATCTATGCTTACTCATTAGGAACAACTATTTCTTTTACTAGTAATGAAATTAGACAGGCTGAAACAAAGATTCGATTTCCAAATCTTTAATTTATGAAATCACTTATTTAACATAATGGCTGTTATGCGAAATCCATTTTAAAAATTACTTGTTTTTCAATAAAATCAAAATACCAAAGATCAAAAAACATACGTTTTAACAACTCGTGTGTTTTTTAAGCAACTTTGTAATCTTTCGCCAATAAATTTGACTAAAAATTACGCATCTCACCTTGAGTTATACAATTTTGTGATACATTGTTGTATATACAAATTTGAATGTTTTTTATGAAACAGTATTTCGAATGGGATGAGGCAAAGAATCGAAAGAATCAGAAAAAGCATGATGTCTCTTTCGAAACTGCAAGCCTTGTTTTTGAAGATCCATTAAGGATCTCAATCCAGGACAGACATACCGATGGTGAAGAACGTTGGCAAACCATTGGAAAAGTAAAAGGCGTACTAATGCTCTTAGTAGCTCACACCATCTTTGATGAAGGTGACTGTGAAATCATACGAATCATTAGTGCAAGACAAGTAACCAAAGCGGAGCGCAATCAATATGAGCATGGTTAGATATACACGCGAAGAGCTGAATGAAAATTTCAGCAACAAGCAAGATGCTGAAGTTGAAAACTTGCTTGCTAAGGGAACGGTTCCTGACGATCAGCTAGATCTATCAGATATTCCTGAAATTACAGACTGGAGTAATGCTATTCGTCATGGGCAATTTTTTCGTCCAGTGAAGCAACAAACGTCAGTTCGTCTTGATGCGGATGTATTAGCATGGTTAAAAGCACAAGGAAAAGGTTATCAAACACGTATGAATAAAATTCTGCGTGAAGCAATGCTAAAAGATTTAAAAAATCATTAATAAAAATGGGAGCTTAGGCTCCCATTTTTAATTTAGTATAACGTGTATTATGCTAATTTTAGAAGAATTAAATAACTACTAAGTCGAATTCATTTGAATTAATAATTTTTTCTCCATAAAAATCCTAATTAAACTACTGTGTAGTGGCTAATCAAAAATTCATTAATATTATTAAGAAAATATTCCTGTGATTATTTAATATGGAAAACACTGAAAAACACAATAATAATCCATTTTTACGATTAACACTATAAAAATAAACGGTTTTATAGATCACTTAATATTTAGTACCTTAATCCTCGCAGGAAAGGTACTATTTTAAGAGACAGATTATGTTGAAACATTCGTTACTTATTGCAATGCTTGCAACAGTTACAGTGACTACACAAGCTGCAGCGTTAACTAAAGATAACGGTGCGCCTGTAGGGGATAACCAAAATTCAATCACTGCAGGTGAAAACGGTTCAGTTTTACTTCAAGATGTTCAATTGGTACAAAAACTACAACGTTTTGGCCGTGAGCGTATTCCTGAGCGTGTGGTTCACGCACGTGGTACAGGTGCATATGGTGAATTCGTAGCAACTAAAGACTTATCTGACCTGACGATTGCCTCTCTATTCAAGGCAGGTACAAAAACTCCAGTTTTTGTTCGTATGTCCACAGTAATTCATGGTAAAGGTTCACCAGAGACTTTACGTGACCCGCACGGTTTCGCAGTGAAGTTCTACACACAAGAAGGTAACTGGGATTTGGTCGGTAACCAGACACCGGTCTTCTTTATCCGTGATGCGATCAAGTTCCCGGACTTCATTCACGCCATGAAGCCAAGCCCGGTGACCAACGTACAAGATGCTAACCGTGTGTTTGATTTCCTGTCGAGCCAGCCATGGGCAACCAACATGCTGACGTATGTATACGGCAAGCAAGGTGTTCCAGCCAGCTACCGCGAACAGGACGGTTTTGGTGTTCACGCTTACAAACTGTATAACGACAAAGGCGAATACAAGTACGTGAAATTCAACTTCCGCTCTAAACAAGGCGTGAAGGGCTTGAACGTGAAAGAAGCGGCTGAGCAGCAAGGTAAAGATTTCAACCACTTGACCAATGACCTTTATAACAACATCTATGCAGGTAACTTCCCGAAATGGGATCTGTACATTCAGGTGCTTGATCCTAAAGACCTGGGCAAGTTTGATTTCGATCCACTAGATCCAACTAAAATCTGGCCAACTGAGCTGGTTCCAGAAACTAAAGTCGGTACCTTGACCCTGAACCGTATGCCGAAGAACTTCTTCAACGAGACTGAACAGTCAGCATTTGCGCCAGGTAACCTGGTACCAGGAATCGAACCATCTGAAGACCGTCTGCTACAAGGCCGTATCTTCTCTTATTCAGATACACAAATGTACCGTTTGGGTGTGAACCATCAACAAATTCCTGTAAACCGTCCAGTGATTGATGTAAACAACAACAACCAAGATGGTTCAATGAATGTCAGTGAGCGTAATTCTGATGTGAACTACGAACCAAGCCGCAAAGAGCCCAAAGCTGCAACTGCGAAAGCACGTGCGCTACAAACGCCTCTATCTGGTTACGTACAACAAATTGGCGTGAAAGAGCAAAACTTTAAGCAAGCGGGTGATCTTTACCGTTCATACACTACGAAAGAAAAAGACGATTTAATCATGAACTTGGCTGCGGATCTTGGCAGTGTTAAAGATTCAGAAACCAAACACATCATGTTGTCTTACTTCTATAAAGCAGATGCAGATTACGGTATGCGTATGACTAAAGCGGTTAACGGTGACATCGCAATCGTTAAAGCAAAAGCTGCAAAATTGAAAGACTAATTCTGGTTGGTTGATCAAATCGGTGACTAGCGATTAAGAGTCACCACCGAAAAGTCCTGTAAAACTCAAATCCTTTCCTGCAACCCTAGGGGAGTTTTACAGGAATTTTAGATTTCCAATATTTTGTCATAAGCAAACTTGAGGCCAATTGAAATGAAAGCAATCTTGAATAGCGTGATGATGTCTATTTCTAGCATTCTATTAGTGACTCTGCTTACGCTAGGAATAACTAAACTTCATGCCCAAGAAACAGTTCAAGTGGCTCAGCAACAAACGGTAAACTCCCAACAGGAATTAATCGATATCTTTTTTGCCGCAGCAAAAACTGGTAATCAAGAAGTTATTAATGAATTTTTAAAATACGGATTTCCAGTGAATGTCCGTAATAGTGCAGGTTATACGCCCTTAATCATGGCAGCTTATTATGGTCATCAAGATGCAGTCACTATATTACTAAAATATGGTGCCAATCGCTGCGCACGTGACAACAAGGGCAATACTGCCTTAATGGGTGCGATGTTTAAGCTTGAATGGGCCATTGTAAAACAGTTACGCCAAGTCGATTGTGATAGCAATGCCAATCAAACTGGACAAAAAACTGCAGCTGAATTTGCCAAAGTAATTGGTCAGGAAGAGAAATTTAAAAGCTTATTTCATGTTAAATAACTTCACTGACCGGTTTTTGAGTGGCATCCTCATGTCTAAGATACTGAGAGCAGTCCAAGGATGCCGGGGGTATTAATTATTTAAATTAAAGAAAACTTGGTAAACCTTTAGCAGGATCTGTTTCACGTGCCGCTTGAGCATCTGCTACAGTCATACCTAAGGCATTAGCAACGCCTTGCCCATAAGCTGGATCGCAAGCATAACAGTTGCGGATATGACGGTATTTGATGAAATCTAGCGCATCACCCATCGCTGCGGCCGTGTTATTAAACAATGCTTGTTTCTGCTCATCATTCATCAAATTGAACAGGGCACGGGGCTGGCTGAAGTAGTCATTGTCATCTTCGCGGAAGTCCCAGAAATCAGCATCACCGGTAATCTTTAATGCTGGTTCTTTAAACTGAGGTTGTTCCTGCCACTGGTTAAAACTGTTCGGTTCATAATGTGGCAATGAACCATAGTTGCCATCCATGCGGCCCTGACCATCACGACGATTAGAGTTTACAGGGCAGCGTGCAGCATTGACCGGAACCTGTGAATGATTTACACCAACACGGTAACGCGCTGCGTCGGCATAGTTCACTAAACGTGCCTGTAACATACGGTCCGGTGAGTAGCTGATGCCCGGTACAAGATTACTAGGTGCAAAGGCTGCCTGTTCTACATCCTGGAAATAGTTTTCCGGATTGCGGTTCAGCTCAAATTCACCGACTTCAATCAGTGGATAATCGCCCTTCGGCCAGACTTTGGTCAGGTCAAATGGATGATAAGGCACTGTTTCGGCTTCCTGTTCTGGCATGACTTGAACGTACATTTTCCATTTTGGATAGTCGCCACGTTCGATGGCATCAAACAGGTCGGTCTGGCTGCTTTCACGGTCTTTGGCAATCAAGTCTGCTGCTTCAGCATCGGTCAGGTTCTGGATGCCTTGCTGGGTACGCATATGGAATTTCACCCAGAAGCGTTCATTTTGGGCATTGATAAAACTGAAGGTATGGCTGCCAAAACCATGCATATGACGGTAGCCAGCAGGAATACCGCGATCCGACATGACAATGGTCACCTGATGCAAGGCTTCAGGCAATAATGTCCAGAAATCCCAGTTATTGGTGGCACTGCGCTTGTTGGTTTTCGGGTCACGTTTGACTGCTTTATTCAGGTCAGGGAACTTGCGGGCATCCCGTAGGAAAAATACCGGAGTATTGTTGCCAACTAGATCCCAGTTGCCTTCTTCAGTATAGAATTTCAGGGCAAAACCACGAATATCACGTTCTGCATCGGCCGCACCACGTTCACCCGCCACCGTTGAGAAACGCGCAAACATTTCGGTTTTTTTGCCGACTTCAGAGAAAATTTTAGCGCGGCTATATTGGGTAATATCATTGGTCACGGTAAAGGTACCGAAAGCACCTGAACCTTTGGCATGCATACGACGCTCTGGAATCACTTCACGGACAAAGTTGGCCAGTTTTTCATTCAGCCATAAATCCTGGGCAAGTAAAGGTCCACGCGCACCTGCCGTCATACTGTTCTGATTGTCGACCACAGGGGCACCAGCTTCAGTAGTCAGGTGGGTAACAGGACATTTTTTAGGGTCTTGACTCATACTATTAACTCCCTTTTCTTTTAATTTAAATTTCCTACAGAAATTTAAGATTTTCAATCCTATCTTACCCTTTACTTGCTTATTAAAATATTAAACTAAGGATATTTTTGAAAATTTATAGCCAACTGATTTAACATAAAATCTCTTATACGAAGTCAAAAAATTAGCCCCATACCCATATTGGATAGGAGCTATGTGGAAAAAAATATTGTGAATTTGATAAGAAAAACAGAACCCTCTAATTCTTCTTTTAGTTCTTTTTATAAGTAAGAATTAGAGAGCTAATTTTCTTCGCTGTGGCGTTTTATAGTTATTGTTCTGAGGCTGATTAAAGCATCTATTGATTAAATAATCACCACATTTTATTGCAAACCCGACCACTGACTTATTGATTAGAGTGATTAATATCACACAATTAATTAAACTTAAAAATCACTATAATGAACTTATTTTTATTAATCATTTGAATAATCATTGATTCTTTAAGATAGATTGGCATAACACTTATAAATCTAAATTTTTTTATAAAATTACTAGTAATTTCTATAACTTATAGATTGTTAATTCTGTGCTATCTATTATTTTTAGAAATAAATGTCCCTAACATGATCATGAAGGTACTACTCCCCCCTATTACTAAACTCATGAGTATTATTTCTATACTTAATATCTCTGTCCAATGACTATGGTTACTCCACGGAATATATACACCATGTCCAAATAGAAAGTTTATAGCGCATAAGATAAGGAAGCTTATGAGAGTGGATATTATTAAGGTAACTATAAGATTTTTCCAAACTTTTCGTCCTACACACAATACAAACAATGTTAGGCATATCATTATAATTATTGAGATTATTAAAATAATATTCCAATATTCCATTTTTATTACTCATAAGTTTTTCTAATTAAACTTAATAAAATCTTATAGTTAACCTGAATCCTGTTTAAGCCAACTATTCGATTACTCGAATGGTTGGCTTATTTCTGTGGCTCAATTGATATGCGCACAATGAAGCATAAATCCCTCCTAGAAATCCACAAACACTACGTACTCTACTCGTCACTAAATTGTACTGTCCTTTCAATAGGCTGAATAAAGTCTCTATTTTATTGCGCTGTTTTAAGTGATATTCATCAGATTCTTGTAGTTGAATAAACTTCATATTCTTTCGATGATAAGTAATTAAATCAATACCTTGATCTTTCAACCTACTTTTTAAATCTTGGCTGATATAACCACGATCCGCGTAAAGCTTTGCTTCTAAGCCTTCAACCAAATGCTCAACCATTTTTATGTCAGCCACATGTCCATTGGATAATGCTGAACAAACTATTTCTCCAAGTTGATTCATCACAACATGTAATTTACAGCCGTAGAACCAGCCCATTGAGCTTTTACCGCGAGAAGCAATTTTAGATAATGATTTATGGCGTTGAATCCGTTGGTTTTTACAAACAGGTAAAGTGGTTGAGTCAACCCATAAATATTGGCTCCGTTGACCTTTCATTAAGGCTACATGTAAAGCATGTAGTGCTAATTGATGCATATTAATCAGGTGAATCATGCGTTGATAACAAGGTAAGTTTTTAAATAAATGACTTTTATCCTGTTTCAGCCATGAAAAAATGCTTTGAAATTATTGAAGTGAGAACACTTATACCAAATGGCGATAAAGATGATTTCAGAGATACTCAGTTGCGCTTTTCGGATTCTTAAGCAGTGATGGCTTTGCTTGAGGAATTTCCAGTAGGTAGCTTCAAATTTAAGAAAGAAATCATCAATTACACAGAATAATTCGGTACTATTGAACATCGGGACTAGAGTTGTGGGTTTTGTGTGGTAACTCAACTGATGGCTCTAGTCCTTCTGTTTTTCAAGTCCATTTCTTATCCGCGATTCGCGGTTAAATTATGTTTCTATTTAAACATCTACTTAATAAGTATAAATATCAAATTCTATTGAAAATATAGTTAATCAGTCACTATCCAGCTTATTTATAGCCAGATTAACGCAATATCCACCTCAGGCTTTGCAGGTTTAGACTTAGATCAATATCTTCCATCTTGAGTCAATCCTTTAAGTCCGGCATAAGGATCAGCAGCAATCATTTAAGCACTCTCAACTTTCAATCAGATGCTTCATCAAAATCAGTGTTGTAGTCTGATACCGTGTCATCCTTTATTTTTGATATGCAAGGGGGTCACTTGATTGAAATATGAGCTTATTTACAGCTAAGATACAGTGCCTTAGCCTGAATTCATCTAGAATCAAATCAATATAGCAGCTTTCCGATAGAGCATTTATCATGCTTCGCTATACCATTAGCTATAATGAATAATTGATTCATTTGCTTCATAACAGTCATCTACTCTAGATAAACCAACACCAATTGTTGATGGAAAAACCTATGCAATGTCCTAAATGTGGTTCGGCCGACATCGAAAAACGCGACCATGAGCAATTATTAAAAAAAACCGGTGGTATATTATTAGCTTCAGCAGGAGCGACGGCAGGAACCGTAGGAGGTGCGGCATCCGGAGCTTCGATTGGAGCCGCCATCGGGACAGTTGCCGGGCCTTTGGGCGTGATTGTAGGCGGTACGGTAGGTACCTTTGTCGGAGCCATTAGCGTAGGCATTACTGGTGGAGTGGTAGGCAATTTCCTCGGTAAAAAAGCCGGTGTATCGGTAGACCGTAACCTCTTTTTAGACTACCAGTGCCTAAACTGCAAACATAGGTTTAGCCTAAAAAATCAAAACACAGACTAGGCCAGTTGAGGAAATGATTTCCTCATTTCCTCTTGAATTTAAACGCTTAACCCTGATGCAGTTTTAAGGCAACTTCGGCCAGTCGTCTGCCTTGTGCTTCACACAGCAGCTTTTCATCTTGACTTAAGCCTTGATCATGGCGTGGCCCACTGACATGACTGGCACCATAAGGCGTGCCACCCGTTTTGGTATTCGATAAGGCGGGCACTGCATTACTCAATCCTATAATCAACATGCCATGATGAAACAAAGGCGGCAGCATGGTCAGCAACGTACTTTCCTGTCCGCCATGCATTGATCCTGATGCGGTAAATACACAGGCCGGCTTGCCATGCAGGGCTCCATTCAACCATAGGCTGGTGGTCTGATCCCAAAAATATTTCATTTCAGAGGCCATATTGCCAAAACGTGTCGGCGAACCTAAGGCCAGACCTGAACATTGCGCCAGTTCCTCAATCGTACAGTAAATATCCCCTTCTGCCGGAATACTGGGTTCCGCCTGAGTGACTACGGTGGCAAGATTTGGAACAGTCCGGATTTTTACTGCCATGCCTGCGGCTTCTACACCATTTGCAATCAAATGTGCCATTTCTTTGGTCGAGCCATATTTGCTGTAATATAAAACAAGGATATAAGGTTGCATGCTGACTCTTATTCATTACTAAAAAATAAAACTATACGGTATTTTGCATCTTTTTTGGTTAAGCTGGTCAGGGAAAATACATGATGACTAGAAAAATCGAGATTGAGTACAGATGATTTTGGATTATATAAAGAAGTTACCTTTTTATGAGAAACACTGGTTTCAATTTATTCTGTTTGTCCTTGGCCGCTTTGAACATGATCGTTGCCGGGAACAGGCGGGTTCATTAACCTATACCACCCTATTTGCGGTGGTGCCTATGCTGACAGTCTTTCTGGTCATTATCTCCTCCATTAAAGCCCTGGAGCCAGCCCGACAACAGTTACAACAGCTGATTTATAGTAACTTTTTACCCAAAACCACGATTGCTTTTGACAAGGCACTCAGTGCATTTACTGATAAATCCAGCAATTTAACCGTGATTGGTGTGCTGTTTTTATTTGTGACCACCATCCTGATGCTCAGCAGCATTGAAACTGCCTTTAACCGGATCTGGCGGGTCAATAAAACTCGTGGTGGACTCATAGGTTTTATGCGTTACTGGACCATTATCTCGCTTGGTCCCATTTTACTGGGCAGTGCCTTTGTCATTTCCTCAACTTTGGCTTCACTCAATGTTCTGAGCAATAATTTTACCGGATATGAATTGAATGGAACTTTTCTACTCTGGATCATTTCTTTTTCTTTAACGGTCCTGGGTTTTTTTATTTTAAACTGGACCATTCCCAACCGAAGTGTACCGATCAAATCCGCTCTGATTGCGGGCCTGTTTAGTGCAAGCGTATTTGAGCTGCTCAAGAACCTGTTTGGTTTTGTGATGACCAACTTTACCAGCTATGAAATTATCTATGGTGCTTTTGCAGCCATACCGATTTTTCTGCTGTGGATTTATCTATCATGGAATATTATCCTGCTGGGCGTAGAGATTAGTTATGCCCTGACCGCTTTTGAATCTGGCCGTGACTGCAAACGCCATCCGATGATTATATTGCTGGATTTACTGGCACTATTTTATAAAAAACAAAAAACGGGTGAATGTGTCAGTGAAGCCGAAGCACTCGAGGTTTTGGGACAGGACGAAATTGGACGCTGGCCTAGCTATGTGGATATGTTTGAAAAACAGAATCTGATCAAATGCACCGAGGATAATCAATATGTGCTGGTACGTGACCTGGATCAGGTGAGTTTCTGGAATTTTTATTTACAGTTGCCTTATCCTCTGCCGCACAAGCAGCATCTGAATGATCCTGCCGCAGAGGAAATATGGATGCAGAAACTTTCTTCTAATATTTTGGCCACCGATCAATATCTGGAAGATAAGTTGAGTTTTCCATTATCTGACCTGTTCCGGAATAAATAAACAAGAAAACCCCTCTCTCTGGAGAGGGGTTTTGCGATCTATGAGGTTAACTCTTTAGAGATTTTCAGCCAATTACAGCACCAGTGGGCAGAAATGGCTTATGCAGAAGCACATGTACGCCCCATAAAGCTACGGCTGTGAGAAGGGAAAAGATCAGCACAGAACCTAAGGCGATCTATCTGAGGGCAGTAATATCGCTGGCCGCCGATTTAAGATCACCTGCTGTAATCCCTAGAAGCCACATAATATAAACATGAGAGCAGATGCTTTAACCTCTAAGGCCTGACAATGGTTGATTGACAACCTGCTTTTCACTTGAAGGAAAACACGATCAAAGCAGCAACAATCCAATATAGACTTTAAAAATATTGAAGCGCTGACCCAAAGCATATAGCTTTGGCCACGATCGGCTTCTCCTCATTCCATGATGATCATAAAAAAAGGAGCCTCTTGGCTCCTTGATCTAAACATCAGGCCTTATTTCACAAAAGTTGACCATAGATAGTCTTTTTCTTTGCCTTTCAGGGTCATGTTCAGCTGGTCACCGAATTGCAGGGCAGCCACACCGGCTGGCGTACCGGTCATCACCACATCTCCGGCTTCCAGCGTAAATACCTGACTGATCTCGACCAGTAAGGTAGCAAGATCGAAAATCAATAAAGCCGTATCGCCTGTTTGACGCCGCTCGTTATTGATGTCAAGCGTATACTGCACGTCTTTCCAGTCCGTGATCACATCCGCTACAGGTACCCAGTCCGCCAGCATACAGGAACCATCAAAGGCTTTGGCACGTTCCCAAGGCTGGCCTTTTTTCTTTAGCTCATCCTGAAGGTCACGCAGGGTCAAATCCAGGCCAAGCGTCACAGCGCCAATCGCCTCTAATACTTTGGCAGGATCGCTTTCCTGAGTTAAAGTGCGATCAATACGCAAACTCAACTCACACTCATAGTGGCAGTTGCCCCAAGCCGGATTCCATGTAATTCCCGCATCCAGCGACCTTAAGGCACTCGGCGGCTTGATAAACAGGACAGGACGATCAGGTACTGCATTCCCCAATTCTTTGGCATGATCTGCATAGCTGCGACCCACACAGACAATTTTTGATGGACGGGTACTCATGATCTGATTCCTTATCTTGATCGGTCTTATTGCTTGAAAGTATTTTCGAAAAGGCTTTGTTCAGTTGTATCTTTAAAAGCACGCTTAGGGATAATGATAACTGTACGGTTTTTCAGTTCCAGCATATAGGTCAGTTTACCCATCGCAAAAGTTTGTACTTCATTATAATGCACGATCTTGCTGCGCCCATTATTAAAGATTGCCGCATAGTCCTGAAACAGATCAATCCCCTGCTCACTTTTGCCAAACTGATATTTAATAAACTGGCGTTTGAACATCATCGGTAAAAACCAGTAACGCATAATTCCCTGCAATATCAGGAAAAAGGCCCCGAGTGCCACATAATAGCGCCCGACCCCATCAAAACCCATGGAAAAACCCCAGATAATAATCCCGATACTGACCAAAGGGGTCAGAAAACGGCTGATCTGCTTTTTGCCAAAAGTGGCCAAGGCAAATCCATCTTGAGACTCCTCCAGAGTCAGAAAATAGCGGGTCGATAAGGTTGGTGCTGACTCAGTCATAGCGTCACATCAAAAAATATAATCCTGTTCCATACTATAACAAAATATGCTTAAAACTCATGGCTTATGCGCTTAATTACATAACTTTGCTTTGGAAATAACAGGATTTTAGTTTAGACAAATCCTCATTAAATCAAAAACACTTGCCTAGGCGATGGAATGAAAAGATTAACACCCTATTTAGTGATTAGTAGCGTATTCCCGATACCCCTATCTGCTTTTGCAAACATTATCTTATGTACAGCCAGTCTGCCCAGTAAGCTTGATATATTTCAGGGCAATGCCCAGTAACTGGCTGAATTGACTGGCGCAGTTCGCCTGATTTATGCATAGCCACCGGAATTCTTTTACCGACCGTTAAGATCAGCGCCAGTCTAAGGCTCAGCTTTATAGCGAAGCCATCGTCCGACATCTTGTCCTAACATCAATCAAAGTCATTGACCAGCAGGCGGCTATTCAGCAGAAATATCAGCTACCTCCCAATTCCGGTATTAAATTTTAAAGTAAATGGGCTAATGCAACGTCATTTAGGAGAGCCTCGCATCAGCATCCTGATGCTGGATGCGCCGATTTCTTATCGCGCTGACAAACTAGAAGGTTGGCTCTCAGTCCGAATAAGATACTGGTGACCGTGAAGCAGTGGGGTGATTGGCATCAGCCGCAAGGTGTGATACTCAATAAAAATTAAAATCTTGATGTTTGTTGTTATTATTGATTTTTTGTATAAATATTAAAAAACCTAGACCAAAAAAAACCGCATCAATGTGCGGTTTTTTCAAAATTCTTATCAAGATTGGTGCGCTCAGAGAGATTCGAACTCCCGACCCCTTAGTTCGTAGCCAAGTGCTCTATCCAGCTGAGCTATGAGCGCGACGTCTTGATGGGGTGCATTATATAGAGTTTTTATCAGTTGTTAAGTGTTTTTAATAAAATTACAACTGAACGTACAGTAATTAAACGATACAACCCTATTTAAGTTTTTTAAAGAATATTTCTGCAAATTTAGAGCTAAAAGCAATAACTCATATCTGGCAAAATCCAAGAATTGACCAAGTTCATATTTAATTCAATTAAAACTGGTTGTACTCAGATGCTGAATACATGATTGACCGACTCCACGTTCAGGACATTTTGTCAGACCGAATGCTCCAGATTCATGGACAATATATTTATTGATTTTCTTACTTCCTGACCAGTGCTCGACATGTTTGGGGACAGCCAGCTTCAAAACTCTGAACGGTATGTTTACCGACAAGAAGATCGCTGGGCTGCCTGTATCACGCCATCTAGGCTTGGAAACGCCTGAGCATTATTTTAGCATGAATTTTTTGGGATACGGTGAATTTTGGGCACAAAAAAACCGCTTTGCAAGCGGTTGATTGTTCAAGTTGGTGCGCTCAGAGAGATTCGAACTCCCGACCCCTTAGTTCGTAGCCAAGTGCTCTATCCAGCTGAGCTATGAGCGCGTAACTTGTTTGCCTGATTGGCGATACGTTATTCTTGCTGTACTTATTGGTGCGCTCAGAGAGATTCGAACTCCCGACCCCTTAGTTCGTAGCCAAGTGCTCTATCCAGCTGAGCTATGAGCGCGACATAAGTAAGCGTGGCGGTGAGAGAGGGATTCGAACCCTCGATACAGTTGCCCGTATGCGTCCTTAGCAGGGACGTGGTTTCAGCCACTCACCCATCTCACCGTAACGTGCGGCCATAATACAAATTTCAGCATGGCACTGCAAGCACAGCTTGAAAAAAAAATGCAGTTTTTTGATCGTTTACATACTTTTTAAACAATTTCACTGGTTTTCATCAATTTTTTGCTAGAAAATCCTTGGATGTTTCCCATTATCTGTAATGCAGCACCAACCGAAAGCTTAAATAGATTATTGCAATCATTTACGTGCAGTCTGCGCGTACATGACTTATGCTAAACCTACCTCTTAGGACAAATTTAAAGACATGATGAAAAACTGGGTCGATCCTGAAGCAAAAGCTGAAGCCGAACGTTATGAGAACCCGATTCCGAGCCGTACGCTCATTCTCGAAACTATAGAAAAAAATAACGCCCAGTCCCATGCAGACCTGGTGGAATATTTTGAAATTGCTGATCAAAAAAGTATTGAGGCCCTCAGTCATCGCATGATCGCCATGGTGCGTGATGGGCAACTGATGAAAGATGGTTATAAATTCCAGATCGCCACAGAACAGCCCGAATACGAAGCTACGGTATATATCAACTCTAAAGGGATGGGAACGGCAAACATCTCAGGTCAGGACGACCTACTTCTACCTGAGCGTGAACTGCGTCAGGTTTTTAATGGTGACCGCATCAAGGTGCGTCAGACTTCGATTGACCGTAAAGGCAAGGCCTGGGGCTTTATTACCGACATTACGCAACACCGCGTAAAACAGGTCATCGGTAAAGTGGCAGAGTATGAAGGTGAATATTTTGTACAACCTGCGCCCCCGAATGCCCATCAACCGATTACTCTAGAAAAAGAGCTGATCGAGCATGCTCAGGTCAAAGTCGGTGATTCGATCCGGGTGGCGATTGACCGTTATCCGACCAAGGAAGAATTTGCTACCGGCCATATTGTCCAGTCGATGGCGGATCGGGCCGATACTGAAATCATTATTCCGCAAACCATTCTGGAATATGGCCTGCCCTATGAGTTTCCGGAAGAAGTCATCCATGAGGCTGAAAGCTTTAAAGAGCCGACAGCCAAAGACCGCGAAGGCCGGGTCGATTTACGTGATCTGGCGCTGGTGACCATTGATGGTGAAGATGCTCGTGACTTTGATGATGCGGTATATGCAGAAAAACGCCCGGGCGGTGGTTATCGGATGGTCGTGGCCATTGCCGATGTTAGCCATTATGTCCGTCCAGGCAAGCCACTGGATGATGAAGCCAAAGAGCGTGGTACATCTGTATATTTCCCGCATTTTGTCTTGCCGATGCTGCCAGAGGCATTATCCAATGGACTATGTTCTTTAAATCCGGATGTTGACCGTCTCTGCATGGTCTGTGACTTAAAGCTGTCACGTGCTGGCCGGGTAACTGGATATGAGTTCTATCCTTCAGTGATGCACTCCAAAGCACGTCTGACCTATGATCAGGTGGCTACATACTTTGAAGGCGACAGCACAGCTATTACCGAAGACCGTAATGTACGCAAATCGCTCAACACGCTGTTTCAGCTTTATCAAGTGCTTAAAGGCTTACGTGCCGAACGGCATGCGATGGAGTTTGAAACCGTCGAAACCTATATGACTTTTGATGAGCTGGGCGGAATCAAGGAAATTTTGCCACGCACCCGTAATGATGCTCACAAGCTGATTGAAGAATGCATGCTGCTCGCCAATGTCGCGGCGGCTGAATATGCCATCAAGCATGAAGTACCGATGCTGTATCGCGTCCATGAAGCGCCCGAGTTTTCACGCATTCAGAAAGTACGTGAGTTTGTCAAACTTCTGGGCCTGCAATTCCCAGAACAACCCACCCAAGCCGATTATCAGGCGGTGATTGAAGCCACCAAGGACCGGATTGATGCACCTAGTATTCATGCCGTGTTATTGCGCTCAATGATGCAGGCTTATTATGGTGCCAAGAATGTGGGGCATTATGGTCTGGCTTATGAAGCATATACGCATTTTACTTCGCCAATTCGCCGCTATCCAGACCTGCTTCTGCATCGTGCGATCAAGACCCATCTGGCGCAAAAACCATATCCGGTGTCGGGTGCCGCTTTAGATGACGCAGGTGAGCATTTCTCGGCCGCAGAACGCCGTGCCGACGAAGCTTCCCGTTCTGTGATGACCTGGCTGAAATGTCACTATATGCAGCAGCATCTGGGTGATGAGTTTATCGGGGTGATCAGCGCCACTGCTGAATTCGGCCTGTTTGTCACGCTCAAAGACCTGTATGTTGACGGGATGATCCATGTTAGCCAGCTCGGTGATGACTTCTTCGTCTTCGATCAGGCCAGTCAGAATCTGATCGGACAAAACCGGGGACAGGTCTTTGGTCTGGGTGATGAGGTGAAAATCAAAGTAGCCGGTGTCAATTTGGCAGAACGTAAGATTGATTTTGAATTAGTCCAGCAACTGACCCATGCAGGTCGGGCGATTCGTGTCCGTGCACCACGTGTGGCCGACAAGAAACCGCTATCGCGCCCTGCAGCGACCGAAGAAGTCTTTGGCAAAAGTGAGCGTGAGTCGCGCTCCAGTCTGAACGCAGATGGGGAACAGCCCATACGACGCAAAAAAGCTAAAGGAAAACCCAGCTCTTACAGTCAAAAACCTGCTAAAAAATCTGCAGCAAAGTCTGAAGCAAAGGCTAAAGATAAAGTAAAGAAAAAAGCCAAGGCCAAAAAGAAAAAGTCCAATGCAAAATCCCAGGGTGAATAGTTTTCACCGAGGGTAATATAAAAAAGAGCGCTAAGGCGCTCTTTTTTATATCTATAATCAAAATATTAAAATAGCAGAAATTATAAAAATGGATACCCTAACTATTTTTACTTTGATCACTTCTTTAATGGCTCTACTCCTAACCTACGCAGTATTTAAGTCCAATCAGCAACCACAAATTATTATTCTGGCTACCCCTCATTCTGGGACAGAGTCTGTAATCCAACTTCATGTTAAAAATATTGGAAAATCTATTGCTCATCATGTAAAAATATCTAGTGATCGACCGATCCCGCACGCGGCATTTGGAATTAAAAAATTAAATTCTGAAAAACAAGATTTTAAAACTGGTATTTTTAAAAATGGAGTTAAAGTATTTCCACCCAATCAAAGCTATATATACGATTGGGGGCAATACGGCGGCCTTAGAGATGCTTTAGACAATAATCCTATTCTCATAAAAGCCACATATTGGTATCAACATCCTCTAAACTTATGGAAAACTAAATCACTAATATTTCCATCATCGATATAAATGAGCTAGCAGCCTTACCCTCATCTGAGGGTGGGTTGATTGAACAACTGCAACATATTAATAAAGAATTGAAAATATTAAATACAAAGCTAGAGAAAAAACTTTAACTACCTTGATTTCCCCAATCAAAGGCCCTACATCTAGATTCAATACAGAAAATTAATTTGGCAGACCAACATGACTTTAGAAAAGGCAACTTTGCCTGTTCCACAATTTGATCAGATTACCCTAGAAGAACTCAAACAAAAGATTGAAAGCTGTATTGCTGAAGGTCAAAAATTCCTGAATGAACTCACTGAAACACCGGAGTCAGCTCAGGCACAGCTTGCGATTTTGCAACATGTCGACACACTTGAAAATAATATGAGTGAATCTTGGGGGGTGTTGTCGCATCTCAATGCGGTGATGAATAATTCCGAAACCCGTGAAGTCTATCAAGCCTTATTACCGGGTTTAAGTGAATACTATACTCAGCTCGGCCAACATACGGCCCTTTATCAGACCTATCAGCATGTGCATGATGCAGCTGAGTTCGCAAAGCTGTCTGCCGCACAGCAAAGTGCAGTCAAGCTGGCTCTTCGTGACTTTAAGTTGTCCGGTGTCGCTCTGGAAGGTGAGGCCAAAAAACGTTATGCAGAAATCTCCGCACGTTTATCCCAGCTTTCTTCGGACTTTTCCAATCATGTGCTGGATGCGACTCAAGCCTACTTCCGGCCATTAAATGAAGATGAGCTGGCAGGTTTATCGGCAAGCCATATTGAACTGCTTAAACAATATGGCAAACAGCATGAACTGGATCAGCCAGTGGCGACCTTAGATTTTCCGTCTTATCTGGCGATTATGACCCATGCTGAAAACCGCAATCTGCGCGAGGAAATCTATACAGCCTATACCACACGTGCTTCAGATCAGTCTGATAAGACTGAGTTTGACAATACCCCTGTGATGGAAGAAATCTTAAGTCTGCGTCAGGAAATGGCTGCGCTCCTCGGCTTTAACAATTATGCTGAATATTCTCTGGCCAGTAAAATGGCGCCCAGTGTCGATGCTGTAGATGATTTTTTGCGTGATCTGGCAGCGCATGCGCGTGCCCCGGCTGAAAAAGAAATTGCTGAACTGAAAGCGATTGCAGCGGAAGATGGCATTACTGACTTACAGCCTTGGGACAGTGGTTATTATTCAGAAAAACTGAAAATGCAGCAGTTTAACCTGTCTCAGGAAGCACTAAAGCCGTATTTCCCTGCACCGAAAATCCTGCAAGGTCTGTTCAGTATTGTGAAGCGTTTATACGGCATTCAGGTCATTGAACGTGAAGCACCCGTCTGGCATCCAGATGCGCGTTATTTTGAACTGGAAGATCAGGATGAGGTGATTGGCGGTTTCTATTTCGACCTGTATGCCCGTCAGGGTAAACGCGGTGGTGCCTGGATGAGCGGCTTCCGTTCACGGATGCAAACCGCAGATGGCCTACAAAAACCGATTTGCTATATGGTCGGTAACTTTACCCCACCGGTAGGCAATCGCCCTGCCTTGCTAACCCATGATGAAGTCATCACCCTGTTCCATGAGTTTGGCCATGGCCTGCACCACATGCTGACCGAAGTCGACAATATTGCGGTGGCAGGGACTCACGGCGTAGCTTGGGATGCTGTCGAATTGCCAAGCCAGTTTATGGAATTTTGGGCCTGGGATCAGGAAAGTCTGGACTTGCTCAGTGCACACATTGAAACCCAGGCATCCTTACCAGCAGAGCTGCTGAAATCCTTGCTGGATGCCCGTTTTTTCCAGTCAGGCATGCAGACATTGCGTCAGCTTGAATTTGCCTTATTTGATTTAAGCATCCACCGTGCCCATCCGGCCCTCAATGCCGAGCAAATTCAGAACTGCCTGAATGAGATCCGTCAAAAATATGCGGTCTTGCCTACCACTGCCTATAACCGTTTTCAGCACAGCTTCAATCATATTTTCGCAGGCGGCTATGCAGCTGGCTATTATTCATACAAATGGGCAGAGGTTTTGGCCAGTGATGCCTTTGAACGCTTCGAACATGAAGGTATTTTTAACACTGAAACCGGAAAGCAGTTTAGACAGAATATTCTAGCAGTTGGCGGAAAAGATCAGGCACTTGATGCATTTATCAATTTCCGCGGACGCGAGCCAAAAATAGATGCATTACTACGTCATCAAGGTTGGACGAACGCGTCTAAAAACGCTTAAACTAGGTTTTTTAAGTTGATCACAAGGTGAGTATGATGACCATTAAACGTCGTTTCATTGCAGGCGCAAAATGTCCAAAATGCCAGGCACTGGACCGGGTTGTCATGCTGACCTCTGGTGAAAATGAGTGGATTGAATGTATCGAGTGCGGTTATGAAGAAAACCGCCCGACGCATATCGATCAACCTGAAACACCAGCTGCTCCGGATGAAGTCGGTGTGGTTCAGTTTAAACCTCGTTCAGCAAAATAAAATCGGGTTCAAGCGATGTCAGTAGAACAAAGGAATAATCCTAAACTTTTGATAGGAATCATTGGGGCTTTAAGTGCTGTGGCAATATTGGTCGTGGTTTATCAATGGCTAAATCATGCGCCCGCAGCCACCACCGAACAGGAACAGACTGTGATCACTCGTCCAGCGGCTCCGCCTGTGGCTGAGCCGATTCAAGAATCTGCCGGCAGCCAGAACGAATCCGCAGCGCCCCAGGTTCTGGTGACGGACGATATTATGAACACAGCCATTCCGACCACGCCTGCACTGGCCAAAGAAGAAGTAGCCAAACTGGAAGATCTGCAAGCCCAGCTCAACGACCAGAAAGCGGCCTTAGAAGCTCAGCATAATGATGCCGACCAGCTGATTCAGTTAAAGGAAGAACAGATCAAGCTACTTGAAGCCCAACTGGCACACAGCCAATAAGCCTTTCATACTCCATTTCGGCTAGAATAGTTTCAATCTTCTAGCCCTCTGAGTTTCATGCCCACTCCTCCCACTTCGCATCTGCTTAAAGCGATTTTGTTGCTGACCTGCTCTGCTTTCCTGTTTTCGATGATGGGTGTATGTATCCGCTATGCCTCACAAACTGTAGACAATGCCACTGTGGTCTTTTTCCGCAATGTGGTTGGATTGTTTATTTTTCTCCCGCTGATTTTAAATAAGGGAGTTGGTTTTTTCCGAACAGAAAAAATCTGGATGCATATCTGGCGCTCTGTGGTCGGATTGATGGCCATGTATGGCTTCTTTTATGCCATTGCCCATTTGAAACTTTCAAATGCCATGGTCTTTACCTATTCTTCTCCTATTTTTATTCCTTTAATTGCCTGGCTATTTTTAAAGGAGAAAGTCACAGCCAGTATGATCGTCGCTGCCAGTATTGGTCTGGTAGGTGTCATCTGTGTGGCCAAACCTGATACCGGACTGTTTAACCTGATGGCTGTCATTGGCTTGGGAGCAAGTTTTCTGGCCGCCATGGCGTTTGTGACGGTACGTGCTCTAACTCAGACCGAGCCTCCGGAACGCATTGTGTTTTATTTCTGCCTGATCGGCAGCTTAATTTCGGTCATTCCCATGTTTTGGCTCTGGCGTCCTTACAGCCTGACTGAATTGGGCTATTTGATTGCCGCCGGACTTCTGGCAAATATCAGCCAGCTCTTTATGTCCACAGCCTATAAACTGGCCCCTGCAGGACAGATTGGACCGGTCAATTATATTGCGATTGTCTTTGCGGGCCTCTGGGGCTACGTGTTCTGGCATGAAGTACCGGATTTTTCCAGCCTGCTGGGCTTGAGTCTGATTTTCTGCGCAGTCTTACTCTGTAGCCCGATATTACAAAGCAAACTTAACCGGGCTAAATCCTCTTAGACCAAACCCATTTCTCTCAAATCTAGGACTGTACGCACTATACAGCTACACTATATCCATGTCGGGTTTTATAGTGTCCGGTCACTCAAAAAATAGATCATCAGAGCTATTTTTTGAAAAAAAGATAAATTGGATTTTTTGATAAAGAAACCTTATACCATACTGAACACCGCTGCTACTCACAACAGACCTGTATGTTGACAGGATACAAATCTATCGCATCTTGCAACTGAAGACCTGTGCGAAAACCGGAATAAAAAATCGGCACCACCCGCCGCACTATAAAAATATTTTTATATTTGGCCTTGCTCTTCTAGTTCAGCCAGCCATAGAGAAAATTAAAGAAAAAACCACCCGAAGGTGGTTCTTAGTCTTACTCTGCCTTCCTTTAAAAAGAAGGGAGAGGATTATGGCAAGATTAGTGACCTGTCCCGTTAATAGCTTTGGTCATGTCTTCAACCACTTTCTTCGCATCACCGAAGATCATCATGGTTTTATCATTATAGAACAGGTCATTGTCCAGACCGGCATAACCGGTGGCCATAGAGCGCTTGATCACCATGATGGTACGTGCCTTATGCGCTTCCAGAATTGGCATACCGTAAATTGGAGAACTTGGATCATCTTTTGCTGCCGGGTTCACAACGTCGTTTGCACCAATCACCAGTACGACATCAGTTGCCGGGAAGTCCGAGTTAATCTCATCCATTTCCAGAATATCCTCATAAGGCACATCTGCCTCAGCAAGCAGTACGTTCATATGACCTGGCATACGACCTGCAACCGGATGAATCGCGAAACGAACTGTTACGCCCTGCTCTTTCAGCAAGTTTGCCAGCTCTTTGACCGCATTTTGCGCACGGCCTTGTGCCATACCATAACCCGGTACAATGACTACGCTGTCCGCATTTGACATCAGGAAGCCGGCATCATCTGCTGAACCTGAACGGTGGTTACGCTGTACTTGTTCGCCCGCTGCTGCTGCCAGTGCAGCACCGCCACCCATCGCTCCACCAAACAGTACGTTGATAATGGAACGGTTCATTGCTTTACACATGATGTAAGACAGAATCGCACCTGAGGAACCGACCAATGAACCTGCAACAATCAGCATGTTGTTTTCTAGCGTGAAACCAATGCCTGCCGCTGCCCAGCCTGAGAATGAGTTCAACAGAGAAACCACAACCGGCATGTCACCCCCACCCACTGGGGCAATCCACACCCAGCCAAAGGCTAGCGCAAGAGCTGTCATGATCCAGAAAGCGTTCATATTACCGGTCAGGAAGAAGTAAACCCCTGCTGCCAGCATGGCAATAAAGATTAGGGCCTGAACCGGTTTGACCCAGCCACCTGAAATGGTTTTGGCCCATTTTTTTGCCGCCAGTTTACCGTAGGCAAATACAGATGCAGTAAAGGTAATCGCTCCCACGAAACAGCCTACAAACAGTTCAAATAAATGAACCTTGCTCATTTCATGGAAAGTCACACCATTGGCTGCCAACAGGTCTGGACCCAGTTCAGCCAGCTTGTTGTTATGGATAATCGCGGCGACAGCAATCAGTACCGCTGCCAGACCCACCAAAGAGTGCATCAAAGCTACTGTTTCCGGCATTTGAGTCATGGGCACAGTACGTGCACGCGCAATTCCTACAACCCCACCCAGCAGCATAGCTCCAACAATCATCCAGATCACAGGATTATCAGCCACAAAGAAAGTGGTGATCACTGCAATTGCCATGGCAATCATGCCGTAGCGGTTACCTGCAATCGCGGTTTTAGGACCCGACAAGCCTCGTAGCGTTAAGATGAAAAGTACGGCACCTACCAGGTAGAACCAATCCGCATAGTCTTTAATAAATTCCATGGATTAGCCCTCTTTCTTCTTTTGCTTCGGTTTGAACATTTCCAGCATCCGTGCAGTCACGGCAAAGCCACCAAAAATGTTGATGCTGGCCAGAAATACCGCAATCGCACCCAGTACACTGACCACATTGATGGTCTGAAAATGTACGCTGCCTTCTACGCCCACCATTGGCAAGCCAACGGTTTGGATCATTGCGCCCACGATAATAATCGAAGACAAGGCATTGGTTACCGCCATCAAGGGGGTATGCAGTGCAGGAGTTACGCCCCAAACCACGTAGTAACCCACGAAGATGGCCAGGACAAAAATCGTAATTGTTTCAACCATGAGTCTGCTCCTTAACCACGTTTTAACAGCACTTGGCCGCCGTGAGTGACAAGTAGGGCTTTTTGAATTTCATCTTCCTGATTCAGAACAAAGTTCTTCTCAGCATCAAAAAGGGTTTCTACAAAGTTATAGACGTTACGTGCGTAGAGCGCTGATGCTTCAGTCGATACCGTTGATGGAATATTGGGAACACCCAGAATCTTCACACCGTTTTCAGTGACAACAGTTTCACCGCACTTTGAACCCTCAACATTACCGCCGGATTCCACCGCCATATCCAGAATCACGGAACCCGGTTTCATCTTGGCTACAGTTTCAGCTCGGATTAAACGCGGTGCATCACGGCCTGGCAATAGCGCAGTGGTAATCACGATATCTGCATTTGATACCGCTTTATCGACAATAATGGCCTGATCCTGGATGTACTGTTCACCCGGTATCCACCCATAACCATTTTTGGCAGCATCTGCCGCTTTTTGCTGCTCTTCGGCTGACATAGGTACATCCAGCCACTTACCACCCAAAGACTCGACCTGATCTTTTGCAGTTGGACGCAGATCCGTTGCTTCCACCACGGCACCCAAACGCTTCGCGGTCGCAATCGCTTGCAGACCAGCCACCCCGACCCCCATGATCACCACACGTGCAGGTTTCACCGTACCCGCAGCAGTCATCAGCATTGGAAACATGCGCTGGTATTCAGCAGCCGCCAAAAGCACAGACTTATAGCCTGCAAGGTTGGCTTGCGAAGACAATACGTCCATGTTTTGCGCACGGGACAAAGTCCGCGGCAAAAGCTCAAGTGCAAATGCAGACACATTCTGTGCCGCGAACTGGTCAAGCTCGGTATTGCGGTATGGATCAAACATTGCCACCACCGTGGTATTGGCAGACAACTTCTGAATTTCCTCACCTTTCGGTGCACGAACTTTCAAAATCATCTGGCTACCGGTGTAGGCATCATCCGTAATTTTGGCGCCAACTTGCTCATAGGCACTGTCGATATAGGCAGCTTTTAGCCCTGCACCACGTTCGATCACCACACTATGACCAGCGCTGATCAATTTCTTTACTGTCTCAGGCGTCGCAGCGACGCGATTTTCACCGATGACAGTTTCGGCTGGAATTCCAATCTGCATGAGCGTTCCTCAAGCTAATTTTTCTTAAGTAAACATCGTGATTGACGATGTTTCCCCTCAGGATGTGTTTTTGTTGAATTTTTGGATTCTAAATAAACTTCTAGAAAATACTACCTATTATTTATTTAATAAATACCCATATTTTGAACTGATGATTCATAAAAATGATGGTTTCATATAATATTCTTCAGTTCGGCCTTATGTTTTGATTTGCCGAATTTATAAACGATATTTATTTTTTTGAAGAATAAACCGGCGTTCTTGTCTTTTAAGCACCGCCAGTATTCTGATTTATTTTGTTACATTGATTATTCTGACAAAAAAATTGATGTTTCTAGCTGGGCCAGATATTTTCCCAAAGCTCTGCTAAAGCCCTCAATAGGGTACTTTTTCCGGCATGTGGGGTTGAGTTTTTGACTTTTTTGACAACTTTGGACTGATCTTTCCAGCAAAGACGTTTGCATAAAAACCTTCTGTTTTCCTATAACTTTTTAGGCGTTTACTTATAAAAAATATGAATTAATGGTGATAAGTCCGGCTTATTTCTATGACTTGGACGCATGCGATGTAAGTCTAAAACTGAAGGCTGGACAATTGAAAAAAATATTCTGAACTATTTTCTGAATTAATACTCAACCCCCAGGTTAAATCTCTATTCCTGCTCTTTTGCACCAAAGTTGGGCGAAGAGTGATCCAGTTTTTGTTTTTTACTCTACAACAAGCCCGGCAGCTTTCTATAAGTTCAGTAGCATGGGAGCTATCTCTCCTGTTCCTGCTGGAAATATATCCGCTTAATTAACTCTGATCTGTCGAAATCCCGCGTAGAGACTCGTTTAAGCAGTTTAACAATCTCCATTTGCGTTACAGTTCTAGTTATATTTGCTACCTTTAGCATTCAAATTTCTGGTCTATAGTATCTGCAATTTCTGTATTTTTTGCTGCAATTGCGGCTGCTTTCCCTCTCATATAAGGTACCTGTTATGCAACCCTCTCTCGATATCAGTCAAAATAAATCCCTCTTATGGCTGATGGCGATTGCATGCGGTTTATGTGCCGGGGCCAACTATTATGCTCAACCTTTAATTTCTTCCATTCAGGAATACTATCAGGTACCTGAATCTCAGGTGGCTCTTACCGTGACCATTGCCCAGGTGTCCTATGCCCTAGGCCTGCTGTTTATTGTACCTTTGGGCGATATGCTGAATAAAACCAGATTAATCCCTTGGTTAATGTTTGGTGCAGCCCTGGGCTTGCTGATCTGTGCCATGGCCACCAACCTGCCTATGCTCTGGATCGGGACGATGCTTGCCGGATTATTTTCGGTGGCTGCGCAGATTTTAATTCCTTTGGCCACGATGGCGGTAAAACCGGAAAAAACTGGAGAAGTGGTGGGTTTTCTGATGAGTGGCCTACTGGTGGGTATTCTGCTTTCCACCAGTATTTCGGGACTGCTTTCTGAACTGTTTCACTGGAAAACGATTTATGCCCTGAGCAGCATATTACTGCTGGTTTTAGGTGTTTATCTGAAAGGTCAACTGCCGAATATGCCGTGTATGCGCCTGACTTATGGCGTTATTTTCAAGTCCATGGGACTTTTACTGCGTGAGGAACCACGCTTGCTACTTCGCTCGCTAATCGGGGCCTGTGCCTTTGCCGCGATGAGTATGCTGTTTTCTACAATTGCCTTACTGTTAACCCAGCAACCGTTCTTCCTCTCGGATGTAACAGTCGGTCTGGTGACTATAGTGGGTGTCTTTGGTGCACTGTCGACACGGTTTATTGGCAGATGGGCTGATCGGGGGTATATCAAGCAGCTGAGTTGGATGGGCGGTTCGCTTCTGGCCGGAAGCTGGTTATTTTTATATTTTGGCGGCATGTTCTTAATCAGTTATATACTCGGCTATGCCCTGATTAACCTCGGCCTGGCGATTATCCATAGCTGCAATCAGAACGTGATTTTTCAGTTACGCCCAGATGCCAAATCACGCCTTAACTCTATTTATATGACCTTGTATTTTGTTGGTGGCGCCTGTGGTTCTGCACTTGGTGTATATGCCTGGCATCACGGTGGCTGGAAGATGACCTGTCTATTCGGCCTTGGCCTGGCCCTCGGCGCTATCCTGTTTATAATGCTTGATCAATGGCAACAATCTCGCATACGGACTCAACATTAACTCATTTGTACAGCCGGATAAAATGGCTTGCCCGAATCCAGCGTAGCCGAATTTTCTAGCAGGATATGGATAAAGACCGGCATTAAGGCGGCTAGAACCCGGCAGCCATCCTGTAACTGTTTTCGATTCAGCGCACTATGACAGGTAGTGCCTCCCTGCAACATTTGTTGATGTAAGGTGGATAGACGATTAAAAATTGCAAATAAAATTTTGCTTAAATTACGCTCTTGCAGCGTTTGTTGCAGCTGGTGTTTTTGCTGGGCCAATGCTTCCTGACAACTTTGCAGGCTGATTTTATGATGGCGATAATCCCAGAAACCCTGATCAGTATAGGGGCTGTCCAAAAGGGATAAAATTGGCTGACTGTATTTCTCCCAGACAATATGGCTCAGCTTCTGGTCCACATCTTTTTGGCAAAGCTGTCCCAGAAATTGATGCAGGCAATGCTGCTCCGGATTGGCCGCACCTTCATGGGCATGAATAGAATTAAAGCTGATCCATAGGCTGATAAACTTAAATTCCAGCTCCTGATCCAGCTCAATCGACTTCTTTAACCAGCTTAATCCTCGCTGAACTCGCAAATTAAAATGTTGGGAATACTGAGGTTTTTTGATTTTATAAATTTCCTCCAGTAATAACACCATTATTCTCCTTATTTGTCTCGTTTTCTTTATCTTAGCCTTAAAAATATAAAAATATACTGTTAATACGTGACTGCTAGTTTATTTTTACTCGTCCTGTCTGTTGTCTCTTTCGAGTTGCATCAAAAGATGAAGGCTAATCTGAAGTTACACCGTTTAGTCTGGAATCAGGCTGATTTACAGCGCTAGCCGGTTGTTATTCAATCCAATTGTGGGCTAAATTTTCAGTTATAGATTGAACTGATTCTGTCTACCCAATGCTCTATACCGTATTTAATTATAATTGGAAGGAGGACTGAACAGTTGAAGACAGAAAAGCCCAGCATAGGACGGCCTTGCAAACTCTAATCCAAGCCGAGAAAATTACATGCTTCAAGCTGCTCAACAGTCATCGGCTTACCCAGCAGATAGCCCTGCATCTGCTGACAACCAAGGCGGATCAGGATATTAGCCTGCTGTTTCGTTTCTACCCCTTCTGCTGTCACCTTTAAACCTAACTTGTTGGCCAACTGGATAATACTTTCCAGAATCATTTCTTCTTTTGAACCTTCAGTCAGCCCCTGAATAAATTCCTTATCAATTTTCAGCTCATCAACGGACAAATTTTTCAGATATAAAAAACTGGAATGTCCGGTACCAAAATCATCAATCGCCAACTGAATCCCCATATTGCGTAATTGCTCCAGGGTCCGGATACTGGCATCAATATAATGCATCGCAGTGGTTTCAGTAATCTCGATCATCAGATGGCCAGGCTGAATAGCGTATTTTTTTAAGAGCTTCTCCAGTGTACTGCACAGGTGCTTATGCTCAAACTGGACTGCAGATAAATTCACCGCCAGCGGGAAAAAATCAGTTTTACTTTTCTCCCAGAGCTGAATCTGCTTGCAGGCCTGTTCCAAGACCCAATATCCTATCTGAATCACCAGGCCGGTTTTTTCAGCACCACCAATAAACATACTCGGCTCCAGCAGGCCATGTAAGGGATGCTGCCAACGAATCAGGGCCTCTACCCCACAAATCTGATCATCGCAATTAAATTTTGGCTGATAAAATAGAATAAATTGCTGCTCTTCTACCGCTTTATATAAATCATTAATCAGTTTGGACTGGCTTTTATTTTCATGCTGTTCAGAAGAACAATTGAATAGCGAATAGGTGTTACGGCCCTGATATTTGGAATTCAGCATAGCGGTATCTGCATTGACCAGAAGATCTTGTAGATTGGTGCCATGTTGTGGATATAAGGCTATACCGATACTGGCTGAAATATTAATCGTTTTGCCATTGATCAGAAAACCATCCTGAATCTGCTCTAGTATTTGTTCCGCCATGTTTGAAGCCTGCTCAACAGCGGTATTTTCCATGACCAGCAGGAACTCATCACCGCCTATGCGCAGTAACTGCGTATGTTCATCGAGCAAAGAATCAATACGGTGACTGAACTGGATCAATAACTGATCTCCAGACAGGTGGCCAAAGACATCATTCACCGCTTTAAAGCGGTCCAGATCAATATATAAAAAGGCAAACTTCTGCTGAGGCTGCTGCGCAGAAAATAGTTGCTGCACATATTCAGTCAGATATAAACGGTTGGGTAATTGGGTCAAAGTATCCTGAATACCCCGATTCTCAATTTCTTTATTGGCCCAGGCCAGTTGCAGGTTGCGATAGTTGAGACGAGATTCCCATATTGCCACGCTTAGGGCGCCTAACAGTATCAGACTGCTGATCAAAGCGAGGGCCAGCAAAACCTCGACGCTGAAAGAATTAATCGGCTTAAGCTGCTCAGCCCCGCTAGAAAGACTGGCGCCGGCCATGCCCCCATAATGCAGTCCAATTAGGCTAAGGGTAAAAAAACTGGCAGCCATAAACCGGATCAGAATGGGGGAGTTGGAATACCTGTATTTATAGACGATCCAGAAGCTCAGCCCCGATCCCGCGATAGCCACCAGCACCGAACAAAGCATGACGAGCGGATCATAAGCACTATTGTAATGGTCGATGCTTAACCCCCTCATGCTAATATAATGCAAACCGGCAATACCGAGTCCCATCACGATGGCACTGAGGAGTAGACGGGCCAAGGGAAAAATCTGGCAACTGATCAACCAGACAGCAAGGCTTGAGCTGGTAAAGGCAATCAGACACGAAATAATATTCAGTTTAAAATTCATATTCAGCTGAACTGGCCACTGGCCTGCAACAAGACCAATAAAGTGAACTGACCAGATCGCCAGAGTAAACAAGGCACCTGCCCCGAGTATGAGCATTTTTTTAGATTCAAGCGGTTGGCTGCCCAGCAATTTCTGCTCAAATGAAACAGCAAAATAGCACATCACCAGAGCCATCAATGCTGATCCCAAGGCCAAGTTCACATCATAATGCATATCCATCATTTACAGTGTTCCATTTGACCTATCATTTTTATTTTGCTCTGCACCTGTCTTGCCACATCCATCCAGCTCAATCTGCTCTATTTAAATAGAATTTTCCTCCCATCTAGAAGGCAATCACTACCCTATTTTTTTCATTTTAAATAAGCCTTGCCATTCTAAATATCCATACTTTTGCAAGGAAGAAAATATCCTGAATATATTAGGAGGCTTTTGGACTTTAGCAAATGCTTAAAACTAAAAAATTCACTTGAATTATTCGACTAGAGTCACAGTTTTTTTCTTTTTGCTTATATAAATAGCATTTATCCTTCTAATTTTTATATAGTTTCTACTATAAAAAACAGCCTGTATCCACAGGCTGCTTTTAGAAATTTTAACTTAGGATTTACCCTGCAATTTTGCATGATCATGCAAGACATTGGCAGCTTCGATCACAAACGCTTCCTCCTCAGGCAAGGCCGGACGGTCTTTGGCCTTCATTTTGGCACGTGTCTCAATTAAGGCATCCATAGAAGCCTGATAACTTTCCCAGTTTGGATAAGGCTTCAGACCAGTGGCGCTACGGCGTACATTTTCAGCATCCAAGGTTTGCTGCTCTATGGCCAGAAGCTCTGCCTTACGCTGTTTCAGGTCCAGCACTACACGCTTTTGCTCATCCGCTTTTTTCATAATCTGTTTACGTTGTTCCATATATTTAAACTGCGGATTCTGGTATACACGTTGCTGTGAAAGCTTAGCCAGTTCCGGTACATATTTTTGCACCACACCTTCACGTTTGAACGGAGCTGTCGGAATGGTATCCCATTTCAGGGCATTCTTCGCTTTACGCTCACCAAACTCTTCATTATAAATATCCACCAGTTTAATATCCGGAATCACCCCCTTGTTCTGGGTACTTCCCCCGGTCACCCGGTAGAATTTACGCTGGGTCAAGGTCGCCTGACCATGAGCCAGGGAATCCAGTTGCACCTGTGCAGTTCCCTTACCTGTAGTGGTACTGCCAATCACAATCCCACGCTCATAATCCTGAATCGCCGCCGAGTAGATTTCGCTGGCAGATGCAGAGGCCAGATTTACCATGACCGCCAACGGACCAGCATAGGTCTGTGCGCCGCCGTCATCATCTTCAAAAATGCTAACATTACCGTTACCATCACGAATCTGGACGACCGGACCAGACTTGATCACCTGACCTAACATACGTGCCACTTCTTCCAGCGAACCGCCCGGATTGTTACGCAGGTCAACAATGATCCCGGCTACATTTTTTGCAGCCAGCTCTTTTAAGGCTTTATTGGTGTCTTCCGAGACAGAACGATAGTCCGTTCCTGCACGACGGGCACGATAATTCAGATAGAAAGACGGGATTTCAATCACACCATATTGATAGCGTTTACCATCCCGTTGAATGTCTACCGTACGGGTTCGCACCCCGGCATCTTCTTCCTGAATGACATCACGTACCAGCGTCACATTACGCGCCTGTCCCATGGTTGCACCAGCCCCCAAAAGACGCAAGCTGACTTTGGTGCCGCGCTTACCACGAATCAGACCCACAATCTCATTGCTTGGCCAGCCAATGACATCCACCATCTGTTCGCCATTTTGCGCCACACCAATAATACGGTCACCTGATTTAACCTGACCTGACTTGCTAGCAGGACCACCTTCGACAATAGTTTCAATCTTAGTGTAATCTTCATTGCCGCGTTCAGGGCGAATTGACACCCCAATCCCTTCCAGTTGCAGGGTGGTCTGACGATTCAGCTCCATCGCATCGACTGGCGGGAAATAGTTACTGTGCGGGTCATACGTCAACATCATGGCATTAAGCGTTTTGTCGAGTACATCATCACTCTTGATCCGGCTCAAACGCTCTAACTGACGGGTATAACGTTTGGTCAGCGTCTGTGCTGGGGTCAAATCTTCCGGTCCAGTCAGATCCTGACCATTGGCCAGTTCAGGATTTTCCTTTAATGCCTTTTGCTTCGCCTGTTCTTCTTCTTTACTAATCGTCAGATTGATCAGCTGAGAAACCAGCATATTCGACCAGTGCGCGCGCTGTTCAGCCTCTGTTTTAAAGAACGGTGACTTCTCGCGGTCAGTTTCAATATAAACATTGGATTGATGCAGGTTTTGCGGTTTTTTCAGCTCTTCCAGCATGAACGTGTAGAACTGCCCCAAACGCTCACGGTATTTCTCATGAATTTCATAAGGGCCAGCCAGATTACCTGCTTTCAGACTGGCTCCAAAATTCGCTCCGAAGCGTTTTTTATAGTCTTCAACTTCAGAGGCCAGAAACAGGCTGTGATCTGCATCAAGACTATCAATATAAAAGTCCAAGATACGTTGAGAGGTCTGTGTATCCAGCCGCATATTCAAATAGTGTTGACGGTCTACCAGACTTGCCAGCTGACGAGATACCAAAGCCTGCTCTTGAGTCGGCTGGAGTACCTTGCTGACCACTTCGGTATTATTGGCAGCAATCGCATCATTTACGACATGGGTGAAAAATAATCCGCCTGTTGCAATCGCAACTGCACAAGCTAATGTTTGAAATTTCATAAATAATTCGTACTTCCTTGGCCTAAGGACCAATTTGACCGTGTTGCTTTTTGAGCAGAATCTAAAGTATTCAGCATCTTAAACAACTTAATATGTTTATGTCGTGTAGTTTTATCATATTCTGTGCTGACAAAGTGTAGCAAATCATTGCAAAATTCAGGTATTGTTTTTCTCTAAAAATTATCAAACGGATTCTTATATGATTGGCGCGTTGATGCTCGACATCGCAGGGACTACCCTCACTTCAGAAGATATTCAACTATTGACTGCACCGCAAGTCGGCGGCGTCATTTTGTTTGGTCGAAATATCGAGTCACCCGCTCAAGTCCGTGCCCTGACTGATCATATGCGCCAAGTTCGCCCGGATATTTTGATTGCCGTGGATCAGGAAGGCGGTCGGGTCCAACGCTTGAAGCAGGGCTTTACCCTGCTGCCCGCTATGGGGAAATTTGGTGAGCTTTATCAGTCAGACAGCGCCCGAGCCTTGGAACTGGCAGAAAAATGTGGCTGGCTGATGGCAACCGAAGTGCTGGCGGTCGGGATTGATTTCAGCTTCGCCCCGGTCCTGGATTTAAATGACATCAGCGATGTGATTGGTGATCGCAGTTTTGCCAAAAAGATTGAGGATATTGTTCCGCTTGCCAGCGCTTTTCTTAAAGGTATAAAACGTGCCGGTATGGCCTCAACTGGCAAGCATTTTCCGGGACATGGTTCAGTCAAGGCAGATTCACATATTGCTGCTGCCATTGATATGCGTAGCTATGAAGATATTCGCCAAAAAGATATGCAGACTTTTATCCAGTTACAGTCGCAACTGGATGCCCTCATGCCGGCTCATGTCATCTATAGTCAAGTTGACCCAAATCCGGCAGGCTTCTCCGAGTTCTGGATTCAACAGGTCTTACGTCAGGAACTTGGCTTTGACGGGGTCTTGTTCTCCGATGATTTAAGCATGCAGGCTGCCTGTGTCGCCGGAGGTGCCGATGCACGTATTCAGGCCGCATTAAAAGCTGGCTGTGATATGGGTCTGGTCTGTAATGACCGTGCTGCACAGTGTATTGCTCTTGAAGCTATTCAGGATTTACCTCTGCCAGATCAGCAGCGTTTAGAACGTATGCGCGGCAAAATTTCGGCTGTTCAGATTGGAGCAGAACTGGACTTAGGCGATGACTGGCGCATGATCCGGGATGAAATTTTAGTGTTTAAGCAACAGATGCTCTAAGACTTTTGCTGCTGCTTTAAACTCTCCAATACGATAAAGGAACACGACAAAGTGTTCCTTTTTGATTATGATGCAAGAAAACCCGCTCAATTGAGCCTCAATTAAAAAAACAATAAGGTCAGAACCCCATGACAGATGCACTTTCACAACATCGCCATATTTCGTTTACCGCACATTATACCGGCTATATCTGGTACAAAATGGGCATCTCCCATCCGGTCTTTGCCACCTCTAAAGGCAAATTTCTGGCAAAAATGGTGCATCCGCTGGAGTCTTGGGCGGAACATTATGTGGGGGGCAGTATGCGTACTACGCTCAAGCAACGCCACCAGATGATTGATGAACATCTATGTCAATTAATTCAGCAACATCCTGCTATACAGGTTCTGGAAATTGCCTCAGGCCTGTCGCCACGCAGCTGGAACTTTAGACAGAAATTCCCCCAGCTCAATTATCGCGAGCTGGATTTACCAGAGATGGCCAAAACCAAAACTGCTGCCTTGCGCCAGATTGATCAAACTGCTCCAGAAGTACTCAGCGCCGATATTTTTTCAGAAGAACTGGCTGAGGTTTTTCAGGTGTTTAACCCTGCACAGCCCTTGGTAGTCATTAGCGAAGGCCTGATCAATTATTTTGACCAGAACATGTTATTTACTCTGCTTAAAGGCATAACTGACTACGGCCAAAACTTTAGTGAAGTGCATTACTTAAGTGATATTTACCCGGAACCCATCAAAAACCGACTGGCCAACTTTATCTGGGCTTCGAGTCGTCTACTGAAATTCATGTCACGCAGTGCATTTAGCTTTCACTTTAAATCTCCACAGGAGTTGCAACAGTTTTTCCAGCAGGCCGGATTTACTCAGGTCACAGTACAACAACCACAACGTTATTTTGTCGAGCCTCATCCTGAAAATCAGGACATTCAGCAGGATGAGCATCTAGGCGATCTGGTCTGGATGGTGCATGCGGTGAAAAAAAACAGCGTTTGACCACGCTGTTTTTTATATTTTCATTTTAGCTTTTAAATGGCAGTTTCAAATACTTCAGCTTGTGACAGCATTTTTTGCGTCTGGACAAAATGTAATAAACGTTCTGCGATTTCAAAACTGCCATGCTTAAATAAGGCACGCAACTGGGTGTCATCATGTTCAAAGACCAGACATTCAATCTTGAATTCACCCTCCTCATCTTCTAAATGCAAAGCCAAATCTCGTGGATAAGCTGCTGCCTGTGCGCTCTGCCCTGATTCGAGCTGTAGCAATATCCCAAAGAAACTCATATCCACAATCTCTGCCTTGAAGGTCAGCTCAGAATGACGATGGCTAAGATAGCGCTGAGATGCCTGCACACAAATCCGCTCTTCCCCACGGCGTTCCAGTTGTTGCATCTGTTCACGGCTGAACGGAATAATTCCTTCCAGCTGATCCACAGATTCATCGCGTAAGAAGGTTGCAAATAGATTCATGGTTTCCTTACGGCGCTGTAACTGAGGCAAATGATCTGCACCCCTAATCTGTACATACTGCATATTCGGACATTGCAAGGCAAAATTGGCATTCTCATACGGCAAGGTAAAACTGTCATACTGTCCACAAGCCACCAATACCTTGCACTGGGGAATAGGTACATTGGTCAGTCTTAACAAGCGGTTGCAGTTAATATCATAGCGTTCCTGTTCGGTGGCCGTGAATTCAGACATTTGCTTAAAGAACAGGCGCTTCGCTGTAGGCGACATTCGGGTTTCATTTAAACGGGCATGATTGACCAGATATAAAATCACGGCCTGACCAAACTCCTCCATACGCTGCTCTTTCATCAGTTGCAAAGACTCTTCCAGTAGCATACGCCAGCTTTTTCGGGTCTTTTGCATAACGCCCATCAAGATCATGCGGTCTACCAGTTCAGGACGCTGATCTGCCAGACATGAAGCAACCACCGACCCCAGTGACATGCCGAGAACTGCAACTTTCGGTAACTGCATCTGTTCCAGCCATTGCCCCAGCATTCCTGCCAGAGTTTCCAGCTCCAGCGTTCCAGCCGATACACCGGTATCAACATTATTAATCTGCTGGTTAGCCCCCATAGAAGGCAGGTCGATCAGAATAATTGGACCTGCATCAAATAGTTGTTCCACACAATATTTATAGGAATTAAAGTTCTGAAAAGCGCCGCCAATAATCACCATGGGCCGCATATGTAGGGTGTCAGGCCGGGCAATGGCCATATATTCGATTTTCCAGCCCTCAATCCATGTGGTACGGGCGGGCTGTTTAAAACAGTGCTTATCATACAGATCAAAAAAACCGTAATGGTTATGCTGGTCTAATGCTTGGGCATCCATCTGGATAATGGAATTCATATTCCTCTCCTTCATCCTTGCCTTATTTTTATTGTGCAAGTCATTATTTACAGTTCTTATGTCAGGTTCATTCCGCTGAGCCTGAACACGCATCCTGCTCTTTAGTAATTTTAGGACTTCAATGTCGTTCTTCAGCATTCTATACAGAGGTGCTTTTCACAAGCAACTGATTCAATCACCACTTATCTGCTTTTAAAGCCAAAACAATTTCAAAATGTTTAGAAACAGTGAAAAGCTTATGAATTTTAAGTGCCGGGCTTCATTGTGCTGCAACAGACTGTTAATATCGAAGTGAAATTTCTGAGTGATCAACCGCTATGCAAGAGTCTATTGAACAATATATGCAAACGGTAGGACAGCAGGCACGCCAGGCTTCTCGCATTTTGGCTCGCGCGTCTACCCAAACGAAAAACAACGCATTATCAGCAATCTATACTGCTTTAGAAAATAACCAGCCAGCTATTTTGACAGCCAACCAGCTGGATATGGCCAAAGCACATAAGAACAATCTGGATAGTGCCCTGCTGGATCGCTTGGAACTCAACCCCGCACGCTTTAAAGATATGTTACAAGGCCTTAAAGATGTGATCAGTCTGGTCGACCCGATCGGTGAAATTACCGATATGGCCTATCGCCCATCCGGTATCCAGCTGGGCAAGATGCGTGTTCCTCTGGGCGTAGTCGGCATGATTTATGAATCTCGTCCGAATGTCACTCTGGAAGCAGCATCCTTGGCGCTAAAATCAGGAAATGCCATTATTTTACGCGGCGGTTCGGAAGCACTGGAATCCAACCAGGCAATTGCAGCTGCAATTCAACATGGCTTGAATGTCGCCGGTCTGCCTGAAACTGCGGTACAAGTGATCAATACCACCGACCGTGCTGCCGTGGGCCATCTGATTACCCTAACTGAATATGTGGATGTGATTGTGCCACGTGGAGGCAAAGGCCTGATTGAACGCATTACTGATGAAGCGCGTGTTCCGGTCATCAAGCATCTGGATGGCAACTGCCATGTATATGTTGAAGCACAAGCCGACCTGCAGAAAGCCCTCCCTATTGCGCTGAATGCCAAAACTCATCGCTATGGCGTCTGCAATGCCATGGAAACTTTGCTAGTCGATGAGAAAGTCGCAGAAGAGTTCCTGCCAAGAATTGCTGAGCTTTATCAGGAGAAACAGGTTGAACTGCGGGGCTGCCGTGAAACCCAGCGCATTCTGGGACAACAGGTGCATACCGCCACTGAAGAAGACTGGTATGCCGAATATCTGGGACCGATTCTGGCAATTAAAGTCGTGTCTGGCATTGAAGAAGCAATCGCGCACATCAACCAGTATGGTTCGCATCATACCGATTCAATTATTACTGAAAACTATAGTCTGGCACGTGAATTCCTGGCAGGTGTAGATTCAAGTTCTGTCATGGTGAATGCCTCTACCCGCTTTGCCGATGGGTTTGAATATGGTTTGGGTGCAGAAATCGGAATCTCAACCGATAAAATCCATGCCCGTGGCCCGGTCGGTCTGGAAGGCCTAACCTCACAAAAATGGATTGTCTTTGGTGATGGTCAGATTCGCCAATAATAAGGAAGGATGGATTCAGCCTTGTTCCTAAGGCTGAATCTGTATGACCTACAATTAAAATATTATAAGAAAACCCCCAGGTCACAATAGACAGGAATTTTTTATAAAATTGTATTTTGTCATCTTAGAACGTATTTTAAGCGCTACACTGGAAAACCATTCAGCCAAAATACGGTAATAAATAGGTTAAAGTGTTTAAAACGTTCATATTTTCAACATCATTTTATTTATAAATGAAAACTATGAGCCGATAAATTTTAATTATTATTGCTCCTTGGGTCGATAATGCTTAAGTCTAATCTGCTAAAGTCTATCTAGGACAGTAAAAAAACTAATGTTAAAACATGTTCACAGATCTATATTGCCTCGCATTTGTCAGCAAACAGATCAACCAAATGGATGAGAATTTTAATTAGAAATCGGGTAATCAGTCGTGTCTAAATCAGTATTAGTTATTAATTGTGGTTCTTCTTCAATCAAGTTTGCCTTATTGCTTGAGGAGCAAGATTTCCGTATTCATGGTTTAGCTGAGAATTTAGGCACAGAAAATGCCCGCATTAAAGGCGTGACTGTTGGTAATGAGCCTGTCGATATTCATATTCCATTTGCAGATCATAAAAAAGCACTGGAAGTCGGTCTCGAGCGTTTGGCCAACTACAAGCCGGATGCGATTGGACACCGTGTTGTCCATGGTGGCAGCCTGACTAAAGCCGAGCTGCTTACCGATGAGATTATTGAAAAAATTCGTGAAGCGACTCCACTCGCCCCGCTCCACAACCCGGCACACTTAATCGGAATTGAAGCGACTCAACGCCTGTTCCCGGATTTGCCGCAAGTTGCAGTTTTTGATACGGCTTTCCATCAAACCATGCCAGCCCATGCTTACCGTTATGCGGTACCAAAATTCCTTTATACTGAGCACGGTGTACGCCGCTATGGTTTCCATGGCACGAGCCATGCCTATGTTTCAGATCGTGGTTCTGAACTGGCAGGCAGTTTTAAGCAAGGCGGCTGGCTGACTGCACATCTGGGCAATGGTAGCTCGACCTGTGCAGTATGGAATGGTCAAAGTATTGATACGTCAATGGGCTTAACTCCGCTTGAAGGTCTGGTGATGGGCACGCGTAGTGGTGATGTCGATCCAAGTCTGCATAGCTACTTGGCTGCCAACCTGGGCTGGGATATCTATAAAATTGACAAAATGCTCAATAAAGAAAGCGGCTTGCTCGGCCTATCTGACAATCTGTCCAATGATATGCGCACCCTGATCGAAGCATCTGAAAATGGTAATGAAGATGCAACTTTGGCGATTGAAGTATTCTGCTACCGTTTAGCAAAATCTCTGGCCGCCCTAAGCTGTGGCCTACCTCGTCTGGATGGCTTGTTCTTTACCGGTGGTATTGGCGAAAACTCTGCCTATATCCGTGAAAAAACTATGGCTTACCTACCACACTTTGGCTTTAACCTAGATAAAGACAGCAACAATAACTTAAAGCGTGGCACTGAAGGTCGCATCGACAACGGAACAGGTCCACAAATCTGGGTGGTGCCAACGGATGAAGAAGCTCGCATCGCAAAAGAAACCGAAAATGTGGTTGAGCTTGAAGTAGAAAGTGCTTCTATAAAAAAGTATGAAGCTGAACCAGCGCTTGCTTAAGCAGGCGCAACCCCCTTTTATCTGATATTTACAATTGTTGATATACGTATGAAAACGATTTTACTGGTTCCGACTGGGGAAGGTGTAGGCCTAACATCTGCATGTCTGGGTTTGGTATATGCACTGGAATGTCAGGGTGTTAAGGCTGGATTTCTCAGACCTTTCACTCAGGAAGGAGCAGATACCGTAGACCGTACCACGGCGCTCTATCATCATATTTCTCAGAGTGAGACGGTTGAACCGATTAGCTATAACACGGTTCTGCAACGCTTGAGTCAGGGTGAACAGGATGAACTGCTTGAAGATGCAGTCCGTCTGCACCGCCAGATTGCCAAGCAGCATGACCTGATCATCGTGCAAGGTTTATTGCCAAATACCACTGACGGTTTTGCCGATGACCTGAATACCGCACTTGCTCAGGCTTTGGATGCCAAAGTCGTGATCGTAAGCAATGCGGATATTCAGCAGCCTTTACAAACCGCCGACAAGTTAGAACAGCAGATCCGCAATTTCGGTGGCTTAAGTTCAACACGCCTGTCCGGAATTCTGTTGATGCGCACCAAAGGCCTGTCAGAAGAATCTGCCGAGATTCCGGTTACTCTCAACCCTGCTCTGCGCCTGATTGAAGATACAGAAAAATTTGTTGCTGCGATTCAGCAGACTCATCCGCATATTGGGTGTGAAAAGCTGCCAGTCATCGGCTTGGTGCCTTTTAGCAAAACCTTGAGTGTGCCACGTATCTCAGATCTGGCTGCCCACATTTCTGCTTACTGGATCAATGAAGGTGAAGCTAAACAGCGCCGCGTTCAGCACAGCAGCCTGATTTCTGCCAATATCGAACATGAACTGCATAAATTTGTTGCAGGTGAGCTGATCATCAGTGCCTCAGACCGTGTTGATGTTCTGCTGGCAAGTAGTTTGGCCAGCAGCAATGGCATTCCTTTGGCTGGACTGGTTCTGACCGAACACTACCAGCCGAATGATCTGGTACTGGAGTTCTGCCAGACTGCGATCAAACAAGGGCTGCCGATCCTGCATACAGAATTAAGTGCCTTTGAAACCGCACAAAAGCTGACCAATCTCAGCAATGAAATTCCGGTAGATGATATTGAGCGTGCTGAACAGGTAACGCGTTTCGTTTCCAGTCATATTAATCCGGACTGGTTGAACGCCACCCTTAATGGTTCTTACAAGCCCCGTCTTTCTCCGTCTGCCTTCCGTCACGAACTGGTACAAAAATCTATTGCAGCGAAAAAACGCATTGTATTACCAGAAGGTGATGAACCACGTACGATACAGGCAGCAGCCATTTGCCAGTCACGCCATATCGCTCAGTGTATTCTTCTGGCTAAGCCAGAGTCTGTGCTTGAAGTGGCTAAAGCTCGTGGTATTGAATTACCAGATGATCTGGAAATTATTGACCCTGACCTGATCCGTGAAAATTATGTTGCCCAGATGGTCGAGCTGCGTAAAGGCAAAATCAATGAGTTGCAGGCCCGTGAGCAGTTACAAGATAGCGTGGTGCTAGGTACCATGATGCTGGCACTGGATCAGGTCGATGGTCTGGTATCTGGTGCCGTGCATACGACTGCCAATACTGTTCGTCCTGCTTTCCAGCTCATCAAGACTGCTCCAGATTACTCCCTGGTTTCTTCAGTTTTCTTCATGCTGTTACCGGATGAAGTGTATGTCTATGGTGACTGCGCAATTAACCCGGATCCAGACGCGGCACAACTGGCTGAAATTGCCATTCAGTCTGCCGACTCTGCCAAAGCATTTGGAATTGATCCGCGTATCGCGATGATTTCTTATTCTACCGGTACTTCAGGTGCAGGTGCAGAAGTTGAAAAAGTTGCTGAGGCGACCCGTATCGCTCAGGAACGCCGTCCAGATCTGCTGATTGATGGTCCATTGCAGTACGATGCTGCTTCTGTAGAAAGTGTAGGCCGTCAAAAGGCCCCAGACTCGCAAGTGGCTGGCCGCGCCAATGTATTCATTTTCCCGGATCTGAATACCGGCAATACCACTTATAAAGCCGTACAGCGTGCTGCCAATGTGGTCAGTGTAGGTCCAATGCTGCAAGGCTTGAACAAGCCGGTCAATGATCTGTCGCGTGGTGCATTAGTAGATGACATCGTGTTTACTATTGCCTTGACAGCCATTCAAGCAGATCAGCAAACCAGTCCTGCAGATTAAGTTCTACTCAGCTTTTCACACACTTTCAAGTTTTATAAAACCACCCGATTGAAAAATTGGGTGGTTTTTATTTTTCCTTTTCAATTGCATAAAAAAGTCTGCCAGTCATTGGACTGGCAGACTTGGACTTAAAAAATTAAATCGCATTCCTACTTTTAATTCTCATGCATTGAAAATTATTCACTTAACAAGTGGATAAATTCAACTTATAGCGTTTGCCATTCCTTACGCACATCTTCTGCTGTTTTATTTAGCATGATACTGTCCCCTTTAATTTCGCCTACCCAGCTCAAAGGAATCAGATGATGCTCGTTATTTTCATCATCACTTCTGGTGAGTTTAATTGAGTCCTGCCCTTCTAAATGATCTACTTTTCCGACTTGCGTGCCGCATGATGCAATTACCGAGGCATGTTCTTTGATGTCATTTACATTAATATTATTCATTCCAGTTGCCCATTAGTAAAATTAAAGAATCTTTAGTCTAAGCGCTGAGAATCCGACTATGTGTAAGGGTATTCAGGCTTTCAGTATTGATCAGTTAAGAATGTAATAGGACAAAATAGCTGTGTTTCATCACGTAAAATAATAGGATTTGAAGATTTGAAGATTTGAAGATTTGAAGATTTGAAGATTTGAAGATTTGAAGATTTGAAGATTTGAAGATTTGAAGATTTGAAGATTTGAAGATTTGAAGATTTGAAGATTTGAAGATTTGAAGATTTGAAGAAGAATAGAATACTGAGAGTATAAAATGCAAAAAGAAGATAAAGCTTAAGCTTGATCTTCTTTTTGGCCGTACATCCACGTTGCTGCGATATAAATACAAAAGCCTGCAACCATTAAGATACTTGTAGTCATGTTCAAGGTCTCCTTTTAATGCGCTCATTATGAGTCACATATATGACAGTTATATGACAAAAATGAAATATTCGAAAAATTATATTAATTGATAAAAATCAAAAACTTATGACAAAATAATTTATTTATATAAAAATAAAGCTGTAATATAAGTTTAAATATAGGCAATTTTTTTCATCATTTATGACAGTTCAGAGAGACTTTCCCGGCGAGCAGTTGCTCAAACTATAAACTTTCAGCCAATGTCCCCGCAAAATGCCCACAACCTGATCCTTTTGTCTTATAATTTAGCCCGCTAGCTATCAGCCCGCTCAAGAGATATTTGTATGACAACTATTATCAAGCAAGATGACCTGATCACATCCGTAAAAGATGCGCTTCAGTTCATTTCTTACTATCATCCACAAGACTTCATCCAAGCGATGAGCCGTGCGTACGACCGTGAAGAGAACAAGGCTGCGAAAGATGCAATCGCGCAAATTCTAATCAACTCACGCATGTGTGCAGAAGGCCATCGCCCGATCTGCCAGGATACTGGTATCGTCAACGTATTTGTTGAAGTGGGCATGGATGTTAAATTTGATTTAACCATGAGCCTGGATGATGCAATTAATGAAGGTGTACGCCAAGGTTATCTAGAAAACTCAAACGTACTGCGTGCTTCTGTATTGGCAGACCCTGCATTTGGTCGAAAGAACACCAAAGACAATACACCTGCTGTGATCTATCACAAACTTGTTCCAGGCAACAAAGTGGATATTACGGTTGCTGCAAAAGGTGGCGGTTCAGAAAACAAATCTAAACTAGCAATGCTAAACCCGTCGGATTCAATCGTGGACTGGGTACTGAAAACCGTCCCAACTATGGGTGCCGGCTGGTGTCCTCCTGGTATGCTCGGTATCGGTATTGGGGGTACTGCGGAAAAAGCCATGATGCTGGCCAAAGAAGCATTGATGGAAGAGATCAACATGGACGAATTGCTTCGTCGTGGTCCACAAAACAAACTGGAAGAGCTTCGTATCGAAATCTTCGAGAAAGTCAATGCACTTGGTATTGGCGCTCAAGGTCTGGGCGGTTTAACCACGGTGCTGGATATTAAAATCAAAGATTACCCATGTCATGCTGCGGGTAAACCGGTTGGTATGATTCCGAACTGTGCAGCAACCCGTCACGCACATTTCACCCTGGATGGTTCAGGTGTAGCACATATTCAGGCGCCTAGCCTTGAAGATTATCCATCTGTGACTTGGGATTCGTCTTCTTCTAAGCGCGTTGACCTTGACAACATCACTCAGGAAGAAATGAATTCTTGGAAACCAGGTGATACCCTGCTTCTTAACGGTACCATCTATACCGGCCGTGATGCAGCCCATAAACGTATGGTAGACATGCTGAACAATGGTGAAGAGCTTCCTGTAGATCTGAAAGGCAAGTTCATCTATTACGTAGGCCCAGTCGATCCAGTCGGTGATGAAGTCGTTGGCCCTGCTGGTCCTACTACTGCAACACGTATGGACAAATTTACGCGTCAAGTTCTTGAAGCGACTGGCATGTTTGGCATGATCGGTAAAGCGGACCGTGGTCCTGCTGCTGTTGAAGCCATCAAAGACAACAAAGCGACTTACTTAATGGCTGTTGGTGGTGCTGCGTACCTGGTGTCTAAAGCGATCCGTGAAGCGGAAGTTGTTGCTTTTGCAGACCTGGGTATGGAAGCGATCTACAAATTTGTAGTGAAAGATATGCCGGTTTCTGTGGCTGTGGACGTAAACGGTACCTCTGTACACGCCACTGCTCCAAAAATCTGGCAGGCGAAAATTGGTAAGATTCCAGTAGTTGATGCTGCTGAGGGCTAATTTAAGCTATAAAAAAAGCACCCATCTGGGTGCTTTTTTTATGAACTGATGGTATTACCAGCTACGTGGATCCCAAAGTTTAAAAGGTGCAATCAGCTGTACATCAGTTGCAGGATCATATTTAGGCATCTGAATTTTTTGGGCCTTTTTACGCACCTTGCCAGTTTTCTGGTCTTGGGCAACAAAATTAAAGCTATGTGATTTGAGCTGGGTAAATGCAATTTCATTGAGCCCTACATTGTGCGGCATGAGCATCAAAGGCCCAGACATACTGCGGCGCGTATTAAAATTTTCTTCATCATATTTAATAAAATAGGACTGTCCCGCTTCAACACTGAAATCCAGATACTTGGGTTTCTGAAAATGTAAAGCGCCTAAAGGACGACTACTACTCAAACGATAACTACCCGCCGGAAGCTCTACCCAGTAATAATGGTTGTGCAATAAACTTGGAATATGCTGCTGGTTAATAAACAGACTGGCTGCCACAATTTCCTGGCGGTTCCAGTTGGAATCTGGACGATATAAATATACGATCGCTGCATCAGCATGCTGTGGTTGAACGGTCTGGAAAGCTTGTCCCTGTTTCTGGTTGACCCAGCCGCCAATGCTCATCATACCCATACGATGCTGTTCGATAAAACCCGGCTTTTTTTCAAGATCAATATTTTTTAAAGTGCTGAGTGGCTGACTAGGCTCAACTAGGGCTTTTTTACCATGACACCCCATCAATACCAAACTGCTGATGAGTACTATTGCGACTCCACGCATGTTTATCCCTCACTGCGTTTTTCTTCTTCTTGCTTATGCAGGTGCCCTGCTTTTTTATTTTAGGCGTCCACGCCCAGATGTTGAGATTAACACTCGGGTTTAGAATTTGGAAATAAAAAACGTGCGAAAACACGAGGTTTTCGCACGTTTCTGACGAATAGCAATCAGGCAGACCGACTATTTACCACCTTTAAATCAATCTTGCTGACCGGCTCTTCCTGAGATTGGGGCTGGCGTTCCGCCCTGAATTCCGGTGCAGCCTCACCATTAATTACCGCCTCATTCACCACTACAGTGCCTACATCAGTGCGGCTTGGCAGATCATACATGGTTTCAAGGAGTGCGTTTTCCAGAATCGAACGCAGACCGCGCGCACCTGTATTTCGCTCAAGTGCTTTTTTCGCTATCCCCTGTAAGGCTGACTCTTCAAAGATCAGATCCACATCTTCCATCTCAAACAGGTGTTGATATTGACGGGTTAAGGCATTTTTTGGTTCTGTCAGAATCTGCATTAAGGCATCTTCATCCAGCTCATCCAGTGTTGCAATGACTGGCAGACGGCCAATAAATTCTGGGATCAGACCAAACTTCACCAGATCATTGGCTTCTACCTGACGGAACAGCTCCGACAGTTTTTTGGTTTCATCTTTATTACGCACTTCCGCAGTAAAACCGATACCACCTTTTTCCTGACGCTGCTGTACAATTTTCTCTAGACCCGAAAATGCACCACCACAAATAAACAGGATATTTGCAGTATCAATCTGAATGAATTCCTGCTGTGGATGCTTGCGTCCTCCTTGCGGCGGAATAGAAGCAACCGTACCCTCGATCATTTTCAGTAAAGCCTGCTGCACACCTTCACCCGATACATCACGGGTAATGGATGGGTTTTCAGATTTACGGGTAATCTTGTCGATTTCATCGATATAGATAATCCCCTTTTGTGCCTTTTCCACATCATAATCGGCTTTTTGCAAAAGCTTTTGTACAATGTTTTCAACATCTTCGCCCACATAACCTGCTTCTGTGAGGGTCGTTGCATCTGCCATGGCAAAAGGCACATCTAGAAGACGAGCAAGGGTTTGTGCCAATAAAGTTTTACCTGAACCGGTTGGACCAACCAGCAGGATATTACTCTTGGCAATTTCAATAGAGTCATCTGCTTTCTTACCATTGGTCTGTACTTTCAGACGTTTATAATGGTTATACACTGCAACAGATAAGGTCTTTTTCGCCAGATCCTGACCAATGACATATTGATCGAGCGCTGCACGGATTTCATGCGGTTTCGGTAAAGGACGGTTCGCCCAGTCATTGGTTTCGACCTGCTGACTGGTTTGAACCAAATCTAAGCATACGTCCACACATTCATTACAAATGTATGCGTCCTCGCCTGCAATCAGCTTTCCGACTTCAGACTGCGTTTTACCGCAAAATGAACAATGCTTTTGTCCTTGAGGATGTTCGGACATATTTACTCCAATATCTCAATCTGTAAAACTTATGGACGTTTAGTAAGTACTTCATCCACAAGACCGTATTCTTTCGCTTGCTGAGCAGTCATAAAGTTGTCACGGTCAGTATCACGTGCCACTTTTTCATAGTCCTGACCACTATGCTCAGCCATTAAACGGTTTAAACGTTCTTTAATGAACAGAATTTCACGTGCATGAATTTCAATATCCGAAGCTTGTCCACGGAAACCACCCAAAGGCTGGTGAATCATGACACGCGCATTTTCAAGGCAATAACGCTTGCCTTTGGTTCCGGCATTCAACAGGAACGCACCCATTGAAGCCGCCTGTCCCATACAGTAAGTCACCACATCAGGCTTGATAAACTGCATGGTGTCATAAATAGCCATACCCGCAGTGACTGAACCACCTGGCGAGTTAATATACAGGTGAATATCCTTATCTGGGTTCTCAGCTTCTAAAAACAACATTTGTGCCACAATAAGATTGGCCATGTGGTCTTCAACTTCACCTGAGAGAAAAATAACCCGCTCACGTAAAAGACGTGAATAAATATCAAAAGAACGCTCGCCACGAGAGGATTGTTCTACCACCATTGGAACTAAAGCGTTTTCGATCATTGGAACATACATACGTTTATTTATTCCTAAATTTTTGTGACTTAATCCATACTCACAATATGAGGGATAATGACTGAAATTGCAAAATATTCGCTTGCAATTCCAAGATATTTTTTGCATTAGTTTTGTGAAAAACTGAATATCAGGTGAAATTACGCTATCAAAAAAAGGCGCATAAAGCGCCTTTTTATGACCAGCTAGGATTAGCCTTGTTGACGAGCTTGCTGCTCTTTCAATAAGTCTTCATAGCTTACAGTCGTATCAGTCACTTTAGCAGATGCCAGAATGTGATCCACTACCTGATCTTCAAGTACAACTGCTTCGATTTGAGCACGTTGCTGCTGGTCATTTTTGAAGTATTCGATGACTTCGTTTGGATCTTCATAAGAAGAAGCCATATCTTCGATATACGCATCTACACGCGCTTGATCTACTTCAATTTTCGCATCAGCCAGAACCTTGCTCACCAGTATGCCAAGTTTAACTGATTTTTCAGCTTGTTCTTTGAACAGGTCATCTGGAAGCATGCTTGAATCAAATGCTTTTGCACCTTGTGCACCAAACTGCTGCGTGAACTGCTGGATCATCTGTTGACGCTGACGATCAATTTCCTGAGCAACCATTGCAGCTGGAAGTTCAACTTCGTTTGCAGCTACCAGCGCATCAAAAGTCGCACCTTTCACTTGATTACGCAGTCCATTTTTCACTTCACGTTCCATGTTTTTACGAACGTCAGCTTTTAATTTCTCTACGCCTTCTTCTGCAGAAACACCAAAGATTTCCAAGAATTCAGCATCAACTTCTGGAAGTTTTTGCTTTTCAACAAGTTTTACAGTGATTTTAAACTGAGCCTGTTTACCCGCAAGGTTTTCAGCCTGGTAGTCTTCAGGGAAAGTTACATCAATAACTTTCTCTTCGCCTTTCTTCATACCGATGATGCCATCTTCGAAGCCAGGGATCATACGGCCAGAACCCAATACCAGTTTAAAGTCTTCTGCAGAACCGCCTTCAAACTTCTCGCCGTCAATTGAACCTTCGAAATCAAAAGTCACCTGCATGTCTTTTTTCGCCATGCCTTTTGTTTCAGCCCAAGAAGCACGTTGTTTTTGCAGGTTTTCCAGCATAGTGTCAACGTCTTTGTCATTGACTTCAGACGCTTTACGTTCAACTTCCAGGCCTTCGAATTTCACTTCAACTTCTGGATAAACTTCAACAGTTGCTTCATATACTAAAGCATCATCTTTCATCTCAGTTTTTTCGATATTTGGCATACCAACAGCATTGATTTTTTCTTGCTGGATCGCTTCAAATACTGTATCACGAATAATGTCGTTTACAACTTCCTGATAGATACCTGCACCGTATTCACGACGAACCACGTTCACAGGCACTTTACCTGGACGGAAGCCGTTGATCTTCGCAGTTTTAGCAGTACGTTTTAAACGAGCTTCAAATTGCTCATTAATACGGCTCGTCGGTACAGAAACATTTAAACGACGGGCAACGCCCGAAACCGCTTCAGAAGTTACTTGCATGGCTTCCTCTATATATTTGGTAATAACAGGTTTATAAAAAAATGTGCCACATTATATGACAACCTTAAAGGATATACAAAAAATACGCTCTTTTTCTAATTTTTTTAATTTATCTTCCCTGCCTCTCTTTTTTTCAAAGCGCTTTCTTCTTTTGTAACTTGCCTAAAGTTAATTATTTATTTTTATTGCAAATGATAAACATTCTTATTAATATTCTCTATCGAATTTGATACAAAACTCTACACTCTCTCAAACTGGAATTTTGGTTATGCATACTTTTACTCTTCGTCCTCTTGTTGGAGCCATTCTGGGAGTCACCGCAACTTCGATTGTTGCACAGACTACTCAGGAAGCTGCTCCAACAACTACACATCAGCTGTCAACAATTGTGGTTTCAGCATCGGGTTTTGAACAAGAGCTTAAGAATGCACCAGCATCCATTAGTGTAGTGACAAAAGAAGATATTGAAAAGAAAAATGCGACCAGTATTGCTGATTTGTTGGCAGATGTTCCTGGTATCGATGTTCGTAATGGTGTGGGTAAAACCGGCGGCCTAAATGTCAGCATGCGTGGAATGGGAGCTGATGACACACTTATCTTAATTGATGGCCGTCGTCAAACAACTGCCAATGATAACATTATGCCAAATGGCTTCGCTGAAGCAGCTACAAGTTTTATGCCTCCTCTTTCAGCGATTGAACGTATTGAAGTCATCCGTGGTCCAATGTCTACCCTATATGGTTCAGATGCCATGGGTGGTGTGATTAACATCATTACTAAAAAAGTATCAGATGAATGGAATGGCAACATTACTGTCAGCGGTAATGTTATGGAAAATAATGCCGAAGCGGACTCTTGGAAAACCAGCTTCTTACTCAATGGTCCACTTGTAAATGAAAAATTAGGTCTGCAACTACGTGGTTCATATTTAGATCGTCAAAAATCTGAACGTATTGGTGAGGGAACTTCTCGTGATCCACGCCCAACAACTGCTGAAAACTACGATGTCGGTGCAAAACTGACTTTCCAAGCCGATAGTCAAAATTCCCTGTGGTTAGACGGCTTTCAATCCTCGCAAACCTATGACAATGCTGATAACCGTTTAGGTACACAAGACACTCCCCAAAAAGCCAGTGGTTACAAAGATGAGCTTGAGTTTTCGCGCAATCAAGTGGCTGTAGGTCATGAAGGTGATTATAGTTTTGGTCTGTGGAAAACGTATATTAGTCACTCAGAAACCGAAACAGAAGGAAGAACCTTACCAAGCGATGCTTTCCCTAAAGGTAGCTCTGACCCACGCATTGGTTCTGACCGTACTTTAAAAAGTACTGATCTTGTGGCGGATAGCCATATAATTTCACAGCTTGGCGACCATAAAGTTACGAGTGGTTTAGAATTTAAGAAATCAGAAATTGAAGACAATATTGCTCATCACATTACGGGTAAAAATAAATTCGATAAAAACTCTTGGGCTATTTATGCAGAAGATGAATGGCGACTTACTGATCAGTTAGGACTAACATTTGGTGGTCGCTATGAAGATCATTCAGGCTTTGGAGGACACTTTAGCCCTCGAGCTTACTTAGTATGGAATACCAACGATATTTTAACCATTAAAGGTGGTATTACTACAGGATACAAAGCTCCTAGTGCTAAAGATCTTGAAAATGGTCTCGTTAATATGAGTGGTCAAGGTGAAACCTATGTTTTTGGTAATCCAAACTTAAAACCTGAGACCTCTACCAACTACGAACTCGGTTTTAATCTACAGCCGAACGACCAAATTAATTTCACAGCTACAGCATTTTATAATCAAATTGAAGATGCCATCATAAGCAACGATATTAGTGATCAAGCAATTTGTCCTGTGGATGAATGTTCGCAAGAGATCAATGCCCAAGAAGCTAAAGTGTATGGCGCTGAGGCTAGTTTACAATATACGATCTTACCTGAGTGGGATCTCAAAGCCTCTTATACATACACTAAGAGTGAAGTGACAGATGGTGAAAACGAAGGTTTGTACTACAATAACAACCCTCGCGATGCCTTCAACCTGACCTCCACGTGGCATATTAATCCAGCACTTGATGTTTGGCTGCAACATGAATATAAATCAAGTCGTACACGCTTCTCAAGCATACCAACTTCAGGTGACAACTTTGAAATTTATAAAATGTATGGTAATAAATTCGCCGGATATAACTTATTTAATTTAGGTACAAGTTATACTGTGAATGATCAGTTGCGTCTGAATATGGCTGTAAATAACTTATTAGATAAAGATTTTACAGAACATAAGACAGTCAATGATGTAACAGGTTATAAGTATTTATCAACTGGCCGTAGTACATCTGGTACCTACCTTCCAGGCCGCAACTACTGGTTATCTATTTCATATGACTTCTAATATTTAATTGATATTTCTTATAAAAAAACCCTGCTTAATGTAGGGTTTTTTTATAATTTTCAAAATTTTTCTTAAAACCAACGCAGATCTAAATAAGTATTATTATCAATTAAATTAAAAGAAACTATCAGATTTTTCAATTTTTATAAAATACATATACTTAACAACAAGTCGTTTATTTATTTAATTTACTTTTCTATTGGTCTGTTTTTTATTATCGTTAATACCAATCTTACAAATATAGAAGTGATAATAATAATTACTATCATCTTCAAACCCAAATCAAGATAATTTTTTTAGCATGACATACATAAAAACACGCAAAAAGATCGTTTCCTCCGCGATTGCCTCTTCTTTGTCAATTGTAGCCGCGCAGGCAATGGCGGATGAAAATATCATCAAGCTTGAGACAATTCACCAAGAAGTGAAAGCTGAACAAGCGCCCAGCTTTAAAGTAAACCAATCTGCAAACAGCAAATTTGTAGCGCCTTTAATCGACACTCCCAAATCCGTATCAGTCATTTCTAAACAACTGATTGCCGATACGCAGGTAACTACTTTAGCTGATGCACTTCGTACAGTTCCTGGGATTACCTTGGGTGCAGGTGAAGGTGGCAATCCGAATGGTGACCGTCCGTTTATCCGGGGTTATAACTCTGAAAGTTCGATGTATGTAGACGGCGTGCGTAATGCGACTTCTCAAAACCGTGAAATGTTTGCGGTAGAACAAGTTGAAGTGACCAAAGGTTCTGCTTCTGCCATGGGCGGTGCAGGCACCACTGGCGGCAGCATTAACATGATTTCTAAAGTCGCTAAAGCGGGCGATTTTCTAGAAGGCTCAGTTGCTGGCGGTACAGATAATTATCAACGTATTACTTTAGATGGTAACAAAGACTTTGGTAATGGTATTGCGGCACGTGTTGCCGTGATGGGACATCAGAATGAAAAAGCCGGTCAAAAAGACGGTGCTGAATATAAACGTGTAGGTATTGCGCCAAGTATTGTATTTGGTCTGGACACCCCTACCCGTGCTACTTTAAGTTATTACTACTTAAAGTCTGATGATACACCTGATTCAGGTGTGCCTTATAACAATCCATTTGCTGCAACGAGTGCAAATGCAGGATTAAATGGCAACGGTAAGCCTATTGATGTTCAACAAGGTCAATACTACGGTTGGAAAGATCGTGACTTCCAGAAACAGGAAAATCAGATTGGCACGCTTAAATTAGAACACGATCTAACGGATAATCTAACCATTTCCAATACGACTGTTTTTAATAAGTCAACAAATGATTATCTATGGACAAATCCAGATGATTCTAAAGGTAATATTTATGACACAACAACAGGCGCATTAACTGGCGACGTCTGGGCACGTGTAAACTCACGTGTCGCCAATACTGAGACTTTTACCGATCAATTGGCTTTAATCGGTAAATTTAATACTGGCATGTTTAAACATAGTTTTAACTTGGGTGCCGAATATTCAGATCAGGAAACTGACCGTACGCAATATATTATTGACGGTCTAAATACTACAGGTAGCGTACATAATGCGTGTACGCCTGACGATCTCAGTTCAGGCTGGTGTACTTCAGTTCAAAATCCTGATCGCGGTCCTTGGACCGGCTCAATAAGTACAGATGGTGCAGACCGATACAATACGCAAACCAAGTCGACTTCTGTGTACTTCCTGGACAGTATTGAATTGAATCCACAATGGCTGCTAGATTTGGGTTTACGCTGGGATGACTACGCGACTAAGCAAACCATGCTTGCGGGTCGTTTTAATGCCAATAATCCGGAAGGAACCATAGTTAAACTGAAAAATGATAAAGACTTTATCAATTATCAGGCTGGTTTAACGTTCAAGCCTGTAGAAAATGGTTCAATTTATGCCAGTTATGCAACTTCTACCAACCCGGTGGGTGTCGATGGTGGTGATGGTTCTGAAGGCATTACATCAGCAATTCAAAACTTAAACCCAGAAGAAGTCCGCACCATGGAGTTAGGGAGCAAATGGGATGTCTTGAATGACAAGCTTAATTTGACCGCAGCCATTTTCCGTACCGAGAAAACCAATACTCGCGCCCCAGTAGAAGATGGCACCACACGCAACATTGGTGATACCCGGGTAGATGGTATTGAGCTTGGCTTAAATGGCAACATTACTGACAAATGGGCTGTTTCGGCAGGCTACACCTATTTAGACAGTGAAATTGTCGATGATGGCACCGCAACCAATGAGGGAAATCAAGTTCAAAACGTAGCAAAAAATTCAGCCACCTTGTGGACCACCTACCAAATATTACCACAGCTAAGCTTGGGTGCTGGCGCAGTTGCGATGGATAAAGTCTATGGGAATGCAGCCAATACCAAGTGGGTTCCAGGCTATGTGCGTTACGATGCCATGGCACGTTATCACGTGAACCAGAATGTTGACTTACAATTGAATGTCAACAACCTGACCGATGAGCGTTATTTCACTAAAGCTTATGCCTCTCACTATGCAACCGAAGCAGAAGGCCGTAGTGCCGTGCTTTCTCTGAACTTCAAATACTAATTAAATCGGACTCGCATAGCTCTAGCATTGGGGCTATGCTCACTCAAACAAAATTATTCAGGTATTTTTCGTGCTGCATCATATTCCAAATGTATTGAGCAAAGAGCAGGTACAGTATTTCCGCAAAGAAATGGCTCAAGTTGAATGGGTCAATGGCAAAGTGACTGCTGGCACACTGTCTGCTAGCGTCAAACAGAATCAGCAATTGCCTGAAGATCATCCCCTGACTCAGCACTTAAGTACGATTATTCTGGAAGCCTTGGGCCAGCATCCTTTATTTCTATCCGCTGCGATCCCGCTGGATATTATTCCTCCTCTGTTTAACCGCTATGAAAATAATGAAGCTTTCGGTTTCCATGTCGACAATTCGATCCGCCGTATTCGTGGCAGCAACGAGCGGCTTAGAACCGATTTATCCTGTACGGTTTTTTTAAGTGAGCCGGAAGAATATCAAGGTGGTGAACTGGTGGTCGAAGACACCTATGGCTATCATGAAGTCAAACTTCCCGCTGGCGATATGATTCTGTATCCGTCGACCAGCTTGCATGAAGTGACGCCGGTCACTTCTGGCAGCCGGGTCGCTTCATTCTTTTGGGTACAAAGCATGATTCGGGATGATGCAGAGCGCCATATGCTGTTTAATCTGGATCAGAGTATTCAAAATCTGAGAATAGAACTAGGTGATCAGCACGCCGAGGTCATGAAACTGACCAATCTGTATCATAACCTGATACGCAAATGGGCTGAGCTTTAGGCCCACCTAAGGCGAGTCCAGCAAGCTATAAAGCACCCTAGTCTTTTATTTTTCAAACTGATTCAGTAAAATATTAGCCAGACTGATAGAATCAAAGAAAAACCCACAACAATAAAAGCCAATAATAAAATATTTTTTCACCTTGAATGGTTTACAAGAAAATATTTATTAAGATACAACTAAAATCTATAAAAAAAGCAAAAAATTTTCGCCCTAACTGGATTAAACTCTGGAGTATAGGGTAATCATGCAGCAGTCCCGCAAATCCAGATGACGATATTCCAAAAATATTCTGGGCTTTTTTCCTGACGTTGACCTTCTGCATGAGCACGATTATAGACAAAATCTATGCCGTAGTTCCCGCGACCGCTTCATCCAAGAGCACGGTACGCCAGACTACAAAGGAGCTCTTTCATGATGTTGGCAGATCCAAGTAAAAAATATCGTCGCATGTATCAACGTGTCGATCTTCCAGACCGTCAATGGCCGAATAATGAAATCACCAAGGCCCCAATCTGGATGAGTACCGACCTGCGTGATGGTAACCAGGCGATCTTTGAGCCAATGAACATCGAGCAGAAGTTCAAAATGTTCCAGATGCTGGTAAAAATCGGTTTCAAACATATTGAAATCGGCTTCCCATCTGCATCGCAAATTGATTTCGATTTTACCCGCAAATTAATTGAAGAAAATCATATTCCGGACGATGTCTACATTGAGGTGTTGGTACAGGCACGTGATCATTTGATTCAGCGTACTTTTGAATCTTTGCAAGGTGCAAAACGTGCAATCGTGCATATCTATAACTCGAACTCGCCGACCTTCCGTCAAAAAGTCTTAAATGTTGATGTTGCTGGGGCCAAGCAGCTTGCCATTAATGCTGCAAGCAAAGTTAAAGAATACGCCGCCAAACAGCCTGAAACCGAGTTTGTTTTTCAGTACAGCCCTGAATGTTTTACAGCAACTGAATTGGAAGTGGCTAAAGATGTTTGTGATGCAGTGACTGAAATCTGGGAAGCTTCTCCGACCAATAAAGTGATCTTGAACTTGCCGGCAACAGTTGAGGTCTCAGGTCCTAACGTCTATGCCGACCAGGTAGAATGGATGCATCGCAATATCCAGCGTCGTGACGGCGTGATCATTTCGGTGCACTGCCACAATGACCGTGGTTGCGGTATTGCAGCTTCTGAATTGGCCATTATGGCCGGGGCTGATCGTGTGGAAGGCTGTGTCTTTGGAAATGGCGAACGTACCGGTAACGTCGATGTGGCTGCGATTGCTTTGAACATGTATACCCAAGGTGTTGCACCGAACTTGGATTTCTCCAACATCAACGAAATTATTGCCACTGTTGAAGAATGTACCGGTTTGCCTGTACACCCACGCCATCCCTATGCTGGTGATTTGGTCTTTACTGCCTTTTCCGGTTCGCATCAGGATGCGATCAAAAAAGGTTTTGAGTTCCAGAAAAATGAAGAAATCTGGGATATGCCATATTTGCCAATCGACCCGAAAGACTTGGGCCGTGACTATGATGCAGTGATCCGGGTTAACTCACAATCAGGTAAAGGCGGGATTGCCTATTTGTTAGAATCTAACTACAACGTGACCTTGCCGCGTCGTTTACAAATTGAATTCTCGCAAATCGTCCAGCAAAAAACCGATGAAGACGGTACAGAAATTTCTGCTACTGAAATCTGGAAACTGTTTAAAGAAACCTATGTGGCTGCTAAAGATGCCCATTATTCAGCCAAGAACTATCGTTTGTCTGATGAAAATGGCAGTCAGGTGATTGAACTTGATCTAGAGATTGAAGGTCAGTCTCGTCATGTACGTGGCCAAGGCAATGGTCCGATTTCTGCGATCTTAGATGCGCTGCAACTGCCAATTGATGTTGTAAGCTATGAAGAGCGCAGCATCAGTTCAGGTGCCCATGCCAAAGCTTTGGCCTTGATTGAGCTTCAAGTCAAAGGTACAGGCAAGTCTGCATTCGGTGCGGGAGTCCACGACAACATTGTGACCTCTTCAATTGAAGCCATTATTGCCTGTACCAACCGCCTGATTGAACAGGGAGTATTAAGCACTGATCAGGTGATTGCTGCAGCGGTCTAAGCTACAGTATAAGAATTAACTATCATTCATAGCATTAAAATGACTTTTGAAGGATACCTGCAAATGGTATCCTTTTATTATTCATATTAAAGTTTTAAGGCGAATCATTCCCGTGTCTTTTCCAGCAGACTCAGTGGGCATTGTAGTCCCACAAAAGTTCCAATTTGAAGAGCCGTTAGAGCTTGAATGCGGTCGCATCCTCCCACGTTTTGAACTGATGGTTGAAACTTACGGCGAACTCAATGCCGATAAGTCCAATGCCATTCTGATTTGTCATGCCTTGTCAGGCCATCATCATGCAGCGGGCTATCATCATGAAGATGACAGGAAACCCGGATGGTGGGATGCCTGTATTGGTCCAGGCAAAGCCATCGATACCAACAAGTTTTTTGTGGTGGCGCTCAACAATATTGGCGGCTGTAGTGGTTCGACCGGTCCTATCTCTCCTAATCCAGAAAATGACAATCGCCCGTACGGTCCAGACTTTCCACTGGTAACGGTACGGGACTGGGTCAAGACTCAAGCCATCCTGTCTGACCGTCTTGGTATTAAGGTCTGGTATGCGATCATTGGAGGATCGCTCGGTGGCATGCAGGCCCTGCAATGGTCTGTGGATTATCCAGACCGTTTAAAGAAATGTGTCATTATTGCCAGTGCTCCAAAGCTTTCGGCACAAAATATTGCGTTTAATGAAGTAGCGCGCCAGTCGATTCTATCTGATCCGGATTTTCACAATGGCCGTTATCTGGAACATGACAGCTATCCAAAACGCGGGTTGATTCTGGCACGGATGGTGGGTCATATCACCTATCTGTCCGAAGAAGCCATGAAACAGAAGTTTGGCCGTGATTTAAAATCAGGCAAATTTATGTATGGTTTTGATGTCGAGTTCCAGGTAGAAAGTTATTTGCGTTATCAAGGTGAACAGTTCAGCCGCAACTTCGATGCCAATACTTATCTGATTATGACCAAAGCGCTGGATTACTTTGATCCTTCACGTGAATATGAACAGTCTCTGGTCAAGGCGATGGCACATACCCAGTGTCAATTTCTGGTGGTGTCTTTCTCTACGGACTGGCGTTTTGCGCCTGAGCGTTCACAAGAAATCGTGGATGCTTTAATTACCAATCATAAACCGGTCAGCTATTTAGATATTAATGCTGAACAGGGCCATGACTCCTTCTTATTTCCAATTCCGCTGTACGTTAAATCCCTGCGTGCATTCCTGGGTGGTGAAGAACACCTGAAAACAACCCCGCAGGAGGCTGTGTAATGCGTATTGACCAACAACTTGCTGAACGCTGGATCAAGCCAGGCTCACGTGTTCTGGATCTCGGCTGTGGCGATGGTGAATTGCTCGCGCACATGAGCAAAAAACACAATATTCGGGCGTATGGATTGGAAATTGATCAGGAAAAGATTGCAATTGCAATCAGTCGCGGGTTAAATATCATCCAGCAGGACTTAAATCTCGGTTTAAGCCGTTTTGCCGATCAGTCTTTTGACTATGTGGTAATGGCACAGGCCTTACAGGCCGTAGATGCACCAGACGTATTACTGCGTGATATGGTGCGCGTAGGTAAACAGGCGATTATTACTTTCCCGAACTTTGCCCACTGGAGAACCCGTTCTTTTCTGGCTTTAAAAGGGAAAATGCCGGTTTCGGAGGCTTTACCTTATATGTGGTATGACACACCGAACATTCACCTATGCACCTTCCGTGACTTTGAAGCTCTTTGTGCGGAAAATAATATTAATATTATTAATCGACTCGCTGTAAATGGGAATCAACAGGACAGCTTGCTCAGCAAGCACCTTCCTAATCTGTTTGGTGAAGTCGCAATTTATCGAGTGAGCGCTCTATGAAAAAATTATTAATCACTACGACGCTACTGGCGGGACTTTTTAGCTTAAATGCCCATGCAGATTATGTTGCGCCAAGCCCATCGGTGGCAAGCCAAGCCGCCCAATATTCAGTTATGGACATTAATAGCCTGATTAAAGCTGCCAAAGCTGGTCAACCGGGAGCACAGTTCTATCTGGCGACTAAATATCAGTATGGCAAAGACATTCAAAAAGATGAGCGTCAGGCTTTTAGCTGGTATAAAGCTGCTGCGGATCAAGGCTTAGCCGTAGCCCAGCTAAATGTAGGCCGTATGCTAGCAGATGGCATCGGTACTAAAAAAGATGAAACGCTTGCCCGCCAGTATTTTGAAAAGGCAGCTAGCCGTGGCGATAACCGTGCCAGCTTTAACCTTGCCATGATGGAAGAGAAAAAGAAAAATTATATGGGCGCCTATCAGTGGTATGAGCTTTCTACCCGTGACGGCATGCTGGACAATAAGGTTATCAGTCTTTCTGAAGGCAAGAAAACGGCTCTGGCTGCCAACCTGACTCAAGATCAAATCCGTCAGGCACGTGACCGTGCAGACAAATGGATTCAGGCACAATAAGCTGGATTTGCAAAAGAGCACCTTCGGGTGCTTTTTTATAGCCTGAACTATTGCCCAAAATGCTCAGGCACGTCCTCAAAGAGATTTTTGTAGCCAGTTTTTTGCTGAAACTGAGCATCCAGCTGTTGAAAAAACAGCACTGTCAGCCCTATCGTCAGATAAAGCAAACCTTGTTTAAAAAAAGCTGCCATAATTTTAACACTGCATAAACTTAAATCATTCATGCATTAGAATGAAAAACCATCATCATGTAAAATGATTCTTAGAGATAGCTATTATCTGTTTTTGAGATATTTTGAGATAAAAGTATGCAGTTAAAATCCCTGGAAATTTTTCTGACGGTTGTTGAGCTGGGAAGTTTTTCTCTGGCTGCCAACAAACTGTTTACGGTTCAATCCAATATCACCAGCCACATTAAAAAACTTGAGTCCGAGCTAAACACTGAACTGCTGACCCGTAAAACACCAGTCAGAACGACCAGAGCTGGCGAACAGCTGCTCACTTATGCCAGAAAAATCCTGTCCCTGCATGATGAAGTGAAAAGTATTTTTATTGAGGAAAAGCCCTATCCTTCGCATCCGATCCAGATTGGCAGTATGGAAACTACTGCTGCTGTCCATCTGCCGCAGATCTTAAACAGATTTTCTGCAAGCTTCCCTGCCCTATCCTTCAGCTTGCAGACCGCCCCCAGCCGCACACTGATTGAAGCCGTACAGGATGCTCAGCTGGACTGTGCCTTTATTGCCAGTCCTGAGCCAGTGCATGGTTTTTATAATCTGCATCTGTTTACAGAACAGCTGGTGGTGGTAACTTCAAAAAATACCATGCAGCCCTTGACTGCCGCAACGCTCCAACAACAGAAATTTCTCGCATTCCGCCAAGGATGCAGTTACCGTCGTGTCATCGATTTATTTTTACAGAGTCGACAGCTCGCCGTTTGTCATATTATCGAAATGGGTAGCCTGGACGGTATTATGAGCTGTGTCAGCATGAATATGGGAATGGCAATTTTACCGCGCTCCTATGTTGAGCAGTCACATTTTAGAAATGCAGTAGACGTTTTGGAAATTCATGAGCCTTTTGCCACCATGAACACCTACCTGATTGCAGATCAACCGGCTTGCTGGAGCAGCAATTTAAAGCATCTGGTGAAGCAGCTCACCGCATCAAAAGATGAGGTGGTATAAACTTAGGTAAAATTACCGACTTTAGATTGAATTCGGTTAAAATCACCTGTTCCGTATTTTCAACTCATAAGTGGCGAATATATGTCAGCTCAGGCTTGGTTATCTCAGGGAACCTTGGTACTTGCAAGTAATAACAAAGGTAAAATTGCTGAATTTGAAAAACTGTTTGCAGAGTTACAACTGCCTGTCGACGTCGTTCCGCAAGGTCAGCTGAATATCGAAGATGCGGTCGAAGATGGGTTAAGCTTTGTAGAAAATGCCATTATTAAAGCCCGTCATGCAGCAAAGATTTCAGGCAAACCTGCGATTGCCGATGATTCCGGTATTTGTGTGCCTGTATTAGGCGGTGCACCGGGAATTTACTCGGCACGTTATGCAGGCGAACATGGCAATGATGCAGCTAATAATGAAAAGCTGTTAAGCAAACTCAAGCCGCTGCGTAAAGAAAATGAAGTCATTGACGGTATGTTTGTTTGTGTATTGGCACTGGTCCAGCATGCCGAAGATCCACTACCACAAATTTTTCAAGGCATCTGGAAAGGTGAAATTCTGGAAGCTCCTCGTGGCGAAAATGGTTTTGGTTATGATCCCCTGTTCTGGCTACCTGAATTGCAGTTGTCCGGCGCAGAAATGAGTAAAGAGGAGAAAAATAAAATCAGTCATCGTGGTCAGGCCATGCAGCTGTTTAAAGCGAGTCTAGAGAAATAAGCGAGCACAACAAAGCCCTTCTTCCCTTTGAGGAGGGCGTTAGAAAGCGATAAACAAGCCCTTTGTTATTCAAACCATGTCCCGGTATTGATCGAATATTTATAAACCCGGGACCCAGATATGCAAGATCATGCCATAAAGCGCGATGAGTATGGCACTGGCAATTGTTCCTGACGCAATATATTTGGCTGAATGGCCTGTACCCTGATAATGCGTTTCTAGCGCCACAATATTGGCCGCAGGCGGTAATAAAAAATACATCAGCATGACGGCATAAATAAGGAGTTGAGGTGGAATCTGCAAAGTGAAATAAGCGGCTGCTGTCAGTCCCAGCGCAAGTATAAAGCGGCCACTGATAAGCAGCAGGCTACGTTGCAGATCTCGTAAATGAATCCGCACTTTACTCAGCCACATGCCTAAAATGCACATTCCGCTAAAAGTCACCAGTACTTTATTGGCCTGATACCCCCATTGCACGACCGGATGCATTTCATAAGCCCTCAAGTCCCAAAACGACAGGACTGCGGCAATACTCAAAGCAATAACAGGTGGAGAGATCAGGACATTTTTAAGAATAAATTGGGGAGTCTGCCCTGTGGAGCTGACGGCCAGAATAGCCGCAACATTGCCAAACAGTGACCCCCCAATATACAGCGCCACAATCGTACTACTGGCATCAGGTCCAAAAACGGCCAGAGCAAAAGGAAAACCCAGCCATACCCCATTTAAATAGCTAAAACACAGGGCACGGAGTTTATCTTTACTTAAAGCATAAAACAGGCTGAACAGCAAAATGGAACTGAATACGCTAAAGCCAAGCAGCCACAGGCTGCCTTGCTGATAAAACACCATGTTATAAATGATAACGAGTGGAATCAGCACCCGGGCCAGCATTGCTGCCATGAAGGGGCGAAGGGATTTTAAATATTGAACGCCCCAATATCCGGTTAAAAAAGAGATCAGAGGCAGAAGCAGCGCCATACCCGACAGGACTCATTTGTATCAATGTAAAAAATCCTATCATATTCAGTCTTGCTTCTTCTCTTGTCTTCAAAAAGAAATATAACCGTCACCTCTGTGTCATAAAAGCCTGTTGAGATAGAGCCATAATATAAAGAGGATAAAATGATGGCTGGATTATCAATTTGGCATGTACTGATTTTTGCAATTGTGGTGATTTTATTGTTCGGTACATCAAAGTTAAAAAACCTGGGCAAAGATGTAGGTGGTGCAATCAAAGATTTTAAAAAGTCAGTGAAAGATGAAGAAGCTGAACAAGCGCAGCTGCAACAGCCACGCACGATTGATGCACAAGTAAAAACACCTGAAAGTTCAGTCAAAAGCTAAGAGACTGCCATGCTCAATATTGGAATGACCGAGCTGTTTATCTTCGGGATCATTGCACTTTTGGTGCTGGGGCCGGACAAGCTACCTGAAGCTGTACGTTTTGTCGGCAAATGGTATGGCAAAGTTAAACGTACCGTCAGCAATATTCAAAATGACCTGGATCGTGAATTGCGTTTATCGGAACTGCGTGAACAAATGCAGACAGAGATGAAGCGTATTCAGGAGCTTGAAGCAAAAATGCAGGCACAAATGCAGAATTTGCAAAAACCGCTTGAAACTGATCAGGTGCAGCACAGCATGACGCGAGATCAATCAACTCTCAGCTATAAATCTTTAAGTTATGAACCTTTAAAAACCACTATTCCTGCGGTGTACTTGCCCTCTCGCAGTCAACCTAAAACTACTGTAGACCACCCCCAACAATATCTGGATATGAAGGTAGCCGTATGAGTTCCTTGCCTACTGCCCATTCCGAAGCCATTCCTGAACAGCCGCTGCTTGAAGAGATGCCCATTACCCAGCATTTGGTCATTCTGCGCAAATACCTGTTTAAAATTGTGGCGGTCCTGATCGGCCTGTTTTTCTGTTTATTGCCATTTGCCAATTCTACCTATCAGCTTTTGTCTGAGCCTCTACGTGCACAGCTTCCTGCCACATCGACCATGATTGCAACAGATGTGACAGCGACATTTATGGCGCCCTTTAAGCTTAACTTTTTTCTGGCATTGATGATCACTATGCCTTTTATTCTGTATCAGCTGTGGTCTTTTATTAAGCCTGCTCTGTATGCAAAAGAAAAAAGTCTGGCACTGCCGCTACTTTTGGGCAGTATTATTCTGTTTTATCTCGGAATCAGTTTTGCTTATTTTGTGGCTTTACCTTCAATTCTGCACTTTTTTATCAGTGTAGCCCCTGAAACTGTCGCTCCCATGACGGATATTAACAGTTACCTCAATTTCTGTTTAAAACTGTTTTTGGTTTTTGGCCTGACTTTTGAAATCCCGATTATTACCCTGGTGTTAATTTTAATTGGAGTGGTGAGTACCGAACAGTTAGTTGAAAAACGCAAATTCATTATTGTCGGATGCTTTTTTGTGGCCATGTTCGTGACGCCACCCGATGCCTTGTCGATGATTATGCTGGCCATTCCTATGTGGCTGTTATTTGAGACTGGGCTGTTGACCGGGAAGCTGATTGAGAAAAGACGTTTAAAAGATATCGAGACCTAAAGAATCAATCGAGAATAAAAAGAGGCGGCTACAACCGTCTCTTTTTATTTTTAATTCCAATAACTTATTTCACTTTATTGCAATATTTCCTTAAGCGTACTGTCATATAGCAGGCTTATGGTATGGAACAACTTCAACACAACTGAACACTTGATTTTAACAGGACTTTCAAATGCAAAATAAAGAAATGATACCTTGTCAGGACCTTACCGAAGATAGCAATACCTCAAATAATACCCATTTCCAAACGATTCTGAATCAATATATCAACCGTCGCAGCTTTATTGCCAAAACAGGCAGCGGCGCCATGGCTTTGGCATTTGCAGCGTCTGTAAGCGGTTGCTCGGATGACAACGATACCTCTTCTGGACCGACTCCGCCTAACCCAGATAAAGAAAATGATAAGCATGTATGGAGCGACCTGGCGCAACGTCCAAACAAGCTGTCTTTTGAAGCGGTTAAAAAAAATACCCAGAACTTTTTTAGTGTGCCTGAAGGCTACGAGCTTAATGTTCTGTATGCTGTTGGCGATCCGATCAATAGCAGCTATCCTGAAAAAACAGATTCTGAATTACCTTCAGGTCCATCTTACCAATTCCGCGCAGGTGATAACCACGACGGGATGTCATTCTTTGGCATGGACCCAACCAAGAAAAATTACTCATTAAAAGAATCAAAGCAAGGTTTACTGGTTTTAAATCATGAGTATCTACAACAATCTCAGTTACATACACCAGTAGGTACGATTACAACAGAAGATGGTAAACGTCCTGAAGACCAGATTATTCGTGAAGTAAATGCTCACGGTGTTTCAGTCATTGAAATTCAGAAAGATCCAAACACGCAAAACGTAAAAATTAATTTGAACTCTCCATTTAACCGCCGTATTACCGCTGCAACAGAAATGGAACTGCGTGGACCGGCACGTGGCTCAGACCTGGTCAAAACCCGCTTTTCACCAACGGGGACATTAACCCGTGGTACTTTTGCTAACTGTGGTAATGGGTATACACCTTGGGGCACTTATTTGACTGCCGAAGAAAACTGGAGTGGTTACTTCTCTCGTGATGAGGGTGATGTACGCCCAGATAATGAACAAGTTGCTTTAGCACGTTATGGCCGTGGCAAGTCTGCAGAAAGTCAATACCTTTGGGATAAGACAGATGCGGAACTCACAGGCGATCGTGATCTGTATGACCGCTGGAACATTACGGCTGATCCGAATGGCAATGCTTTAAGTGACTACCGTAATGCTATAAATACCTGTGGCTTTATTGTTGAAATTGACCCTTTCAGTGCAAACACTCGCCCGGTTAAGCGTACTGCACTCGGCCGTTTTGCTCATGAAGATTGCCGCTCTAGTAATCCGATTGTGGGCCAGCCACTTGCATTCTATATGGGTGATGATGCTACGGGCGAATATATCTATAAGTTTGTCTCTGAAGCCGTTTGGGATCCTAAAGATGTCAATGGTGGCTATGCCGCAGGTGACAAGTATATGGATAAAGGAACCCTGTACGTTGCACAATTTAAAGAAGATGGTACAGGCCAGTGGGTTGAGCTAAGTTATGGTAAAAATGGTTTAGATCAGGCCAATACTACTTATTCTTTCAAAGATGCAGCAGATATTGTGGTCCATGCTCGTCTGGCCGCCGACCATGTGGGTGCAACCAAAATGGACCGTCCGGAATGGGTTGCGGTAAACCCTGAAAATGGCGAAGTCTATGTTACCCTGACCAACAACAGTAACCGTGGTCGTGCCTACCCAACTGATGCTGCAAACCCGCGTAGTTATGTCGATTTCAAAGGTTCAAGTGCCAGCAATTCAGGCAATATGAATGGTCATATCATCCGTTTCCGTGAAACTGATGACACTGTCACTGCCACTACATTTACTTGGGACATCTTCCTGTTTGGCGCTGAAGCACGTGCCGCTTCAAACATCAACCTGTCTGGTCTGGATAATCTCAATGACTTTTCTAGCCCGGATGGCATGTGGTTCGATCCACGCGGTATCTTATGGATTCAAACTGATGATGGCCAATATACCGACGAAACCAACTGTATGATGCTTGCTGCACTTCCTGGTTCCGTGGGCGATGGCCATAAAGCCTTTGCTGCAACCACCAAAGAGGAAGGACAAGAAACTTTTGTCGGTGCGCAGTTAAGCAATGATCGCGTACGTCGTTTCCTTGTTGGCCCGTCAGGTTGTGAAATTACCGGTGTTACCATTACCCCGGACTACAAAGCAATCTTTGTTAACGTGCAGCACCCGGGCGGCGCATGGCCTGCTAACCAAAGTGAGCGTTATAGCCGCTTAGGTAAAGTACCTCGCTCTGCCACTGTGGTGATTACCCGTAAAGATGGTGGTGCAATCGCAGGGGAAGCACTGGAAACAGCTCAGGCTTAATCCAGAGCTCTCAAAAATGCCGACAAATGTCGGCATTTTTTATTGCAGTGTGATGATTTTCTCTACCACTTGTCCTGCCATGTCACCCTGCTGGGATTTTTCCAGCCATTGCCACTGCCCCCTTTTCACTCTGAGGAAGTTCGAACAACGGGTGCCGTAAGTCGGGCTTTGAATAAAAGTCGAAGACAGCAGCTGTTCCATTTCAAGGCTGATTCCGGTTTGAGGTAACAGATCTTGAATCACCTGGCGCTCATCTTCCAAAATATCCCAAGCTGCATGATACAGCTCTGCTTCCGGAATACGGTCCTGTTGCAACATCGGCAGAAATTCCTGAGTAAAGCGCTTACGCAAATGGCGGTTTTTTTGCCAGTCTTCTGTTATCAGTCCATTTGAGACGACATACACCCCATGCGCCAGCACTTGTGGTGCTTCACCCCGATTGCTCATATACACCGCTTGATGCTGATCGCCCATAAACAGGTTAAAACCGGCATAATCACATTGATGCTTTTCCAGTTCCCGGGCAAAACGGATTGGCGGCAGCTCTGATTCCAGAAATTTCTGAATAATATGCCCGCGTGAGGTGGGATAATGATTCTGGTCCCGTCCATCACGAAAATTGGTAATCACCGCCCATCTTCCTGAAGCGGTAATGCCCATCCAGGTCCCACCAGACTGTAAGTCCTGCCCGGCAATAATCGGACTATGTTCCCATTCATATAAAGCATGCGTTGGACGCTGATAGAATTCATCACGATTTGAAATCAGGCAGACCGGGGTATCTTCCAGTACCTGCCAGGCTAAGGCCACTATACACATAATTGCTGCTCTCGATCTTTACACATTGAATGTACAACATTTTTCTTATCTTTCAGCTAAAATCTGTTCAAAACAGAATCACAAGGAACAGGAATGCTGACCTATCCAAATATTGATCCCGTGGCAATTTCGCTCGGGCCCTTGCAAGTCCACTGGTATGGACTGATGTATCTACTGGCCTTTTTATTTGCCTGGGGACTGGCAACCTACCGTGCCAAACAGCGTGGCTGGACCTCGGATATGGTGTCTGACCTGATTTTCTTTGGGGCTCTGGGGGTCATTATTGGGGGCCGGGTCGGTTATGTATTTTTCTATGGCTTTTCCCAGTTTCTGGAAAACCCTCTCTGGCTGTTCCAGATCTGGACCGGTGGCATGAGTTTCCATGGCGGCTTCCTCGGTGTGATTTTAGCCATGCTTTGGTGGTGCAAGAAGTATAACATGACCTGGTTCCAGACCCTGGATTTTATCGCACCTTGCGTACCGACAGGTCTGATGTTCGGCCGGATTGGTAACTTTATAGGCAGTGAACTGTATGGCCGCCAAGTTACAGATCCAAACTTTGCCTGGGGTATGATTTTCCCGACAGACCCCTTGCAGCTGGTACGTCATCCTTCACAGCTCTACCAAGCGCTGTGTGAAGGCCTGATTCTCTTTGTTGTGTTGTGGTGGTTCAGCGCTAAGCCACGCCCACGCATGGCAGTATCAGCACTGTTCCTGATCGGTTATGGCCTGGCGCGCTTCATCGTCGAGTTTTTCCGTGAACCGGACAATGGCCAGCTGTTTATTGGCTGGATGAGCAAGGGACAATTCCTGAGCCTGCCAATGATTCTGATTGGCCTCTGGATGATGTGGTATGCCTACCAGAAGAAAATTTATGACTGGGGTCCTCAGAAAAACTGTTAATTAGACCCACAACATTGCGAGGCAGCGGCCTCGCTTTTTTATTGAAAAAAATATGCTAAAGTAGTTTTTGTCTTTCCATTCCTCCATTCGTATGCTTGAGTTCTGGTTTAATCCGCAGCTATCTTTTCTGCAAAAACTGCTGTTTTTTATAGTCATTGCTGCCATGACGGCGCTACTGTACTGGATGCAACCGCTGCCACTGGATGCCATTTTAATGTTTGTCGGCACAGGCATTATTTTTTTGATTTGCCGTTACTGCAAAATACACTTTGCCTCTAAAAAGCCGACTGGCCTGCTCTATCGCGTCTTGACCTGGATTCCTTTGGCTTTAGTGATCAGTCTAGTTTTTATGCACATGCAGCAGGGTGAGATTTTACTTCCGGGTGCTCAGGGGATTGGCTTTATGACTTTGAGCATCTGTCTGTTTTCACCCCTGTCACTCTTGAACCAGAACCGGCAAGACCCAGAGCCACCTCATGCTTGAGCACTGGTACTCCAAACACTATACCCGTCAGATGAAACTGGTGGTGGTCATCATTGTCTGTCTTCTGATATATAGCGCTTCTACCGTGGCTCAGCTCGGCCCGATATCGATCAGCTTCAGTGTGGGAATTGGCCTAATGAGCTATGGACTGCGCCAGCTGCGTTTCAAGATTCCTACCGGCCATCCTTATGCCAATGGCTTTGCTGCGCTCAGCCGGGTCATCCCGATTGTCGCGATGGTCACCCTATGGGGTTATCTGCCGCAACATGCACAGGACTGGGAAAAATTTGCGCTGGCCTTACAATGTCTGGGCTTTGCAGCAATTGGACTTTTTCTGGCATCCATCTATGTCAAGCGGGCCAGACGCTGTAACGATTAAAACTCTGATAGTATTAAGTTAAAGGTCTGAAGCCAGACGATAATAACTATAAGTCAGGTTCTTGGTGCGATAGATTGCATGACTGTTTTGCTTAAAATCCGATACCCAGGCACTTCCTGAATAAGCAGCAATATGCCCATAACGATGCTTGGCGGTACGGTCAATAATATAAATATCGCCTTTTTTAGGACGGTCAAAAGACTGATTAATTTTCTTATATCCCAGTTGTTTCAAGGTACTTCCCCAGTCCGCTGCGGCCACCGGATGATTGACAATTTTTGCCCCGGAAGATTGCAATCCCACACGGATACTACGTGCACACTTTTGGGTACTGGTCCGGCGTGTAATTCCCTGTAAATAACTGGTGAATTTTTCAATATTGATACGGTGACCGTTACTCGAACCGACTGCCTTAGTTGCAGAAGCGGATGAGGTTTTTTTCGGGTTTTGTCTTGCTTGAGAACGCAACATGATATTCGCTTGAACAGGAGCATGTACTGCACTCACATTCACGGGCTGATCATAAACCATGTTTTTACCTACTCCTCCTCGCCGTAGATGTTGGCTTTCATTTCTTAACAAACGGAGAATACTAGACGGTTAAATGTTATTCTTCACGAATAAAATGTAATTAAATTTTTCTATTGTTGTTAAAGTATAACTAAAGCATTCTTTCTTTTGAGATTCTTTTTTCTGCACTTTTCATGAAAATAGTGAAATTTTATTTAGCTCTTTTAAACATTAGCCCCTACTTTTAAATTTTCTTCTTTACTCAACTTTTTAATCATGCACTGATCTATACATCTCGCATTTTCTGCTTTTAGCATTGAAAAACCAGAGTATATTACTCCCAGATTCGCTCTATCTATATTGCCTTTAGGGCAATTAAACTGAAAGTACAACATACTGATGAAAATCGGCTCACCTTTAAAAAATTGCATGAAATATACAATTCAATAAGCACAAAAGTTTACTGGTTCAGCACTGGAACTGCATGTTTACAACTCAGGCAATAAAGCCCCCATAAAAACCTGAATCACTGGTACATGATTAGCACGCTAAATAAAAGTGGTCGAAACTAAAACTTAAACTCGGCACACTCCTGGCCTGATCGGTGGCTAAGCCTGATCCATAGCACACCTTTGAACCATTCATCTGCGGCCATTATTTTGCTTTAAGCTGACACTCAAGCGGCATTTTTTATTGTGAGTGGAACGATGAAAGCCCGTTAAAAAATGCTATGATGAGTGCAATTTAAATTGCCATTCTGACAGTAAATTAACCTCGAGCTGATCTTTTTTTTATTTTTAACATGGCAATTTTCAATAGCTTTAAACAGAGAGAACTATGCGCCCATATCTTAACCTTTTACAACACATTCTCGACCAGGGTGGCGATAAAGGCGACCGTACCGGTACAGGCACACGCTCGGTATTTGGTCATCAGATGCGTTTTGATCTGTCCCAAGGTTTCCCTCTGCTGACCACCAAAAAAGTTCATTTCCGTTCCATCGTCATTGAACTGCTCTGGTTCCTGAAAGGTGATACCAACGTTAAATATCTCCAGGATCATAAAGTCACCATCTGGGATGAATGGGCAACTGCTGAACAGACTGCGCGTTTTGGCCGCCCTGCAGGCGAATTGGGTCCGGTTTATGGGCATCAATGGCGTAATTTCGGTGCCAGCCAAAACCAGGATGGCAGCTATCACCAGGATGGTTTTGACCAGATCAAATGGCTGATTAATGAAATCAAAACCAATCCGAATTCACGCCGTCTGATCGTTTCGGGCTGGAATCCGAAGGAAGCCAATCAGGTGGCTTTACCGCCATGTCATACCCTGTTCCAGTTTTTTGTCCACAATGGCAAGCTGTCTTGTCAGCTCTACCAGCGCAGTGCCGATGTGTTTTTAGGTGTGCCATTTAATATTGCCAGCTATGCCCTGCTGACCCATATGATTGCGCAGGTGTGTGATCTGGGCGTTGGCGATTTTGTCTGGACTGGCGGTGATACCCATCTCTATACCAACCATTTTGAACAGGCTCAACTGCAATTAAGCCGCGAGCCTTTAGGCTTATGTCAGTTAAAGCTGAATCCTGAAGTTAAAGATATTTTCCAGTTTAAATTTGAAGATATTGAAATTGTCGGTTATGAATCTCATCCAGCGATTAAAGCGCCGGTTGCCGTTTAATTTATTATTGAATCATCCCTCTTGATTATTTCTTCTGACCAAACAGCATGTGTCATTTGCAGATGCTTTGGGCAGAGGGAGACATCGGGATTCCACCTTTAGGGGCTGTTATGGCATTTCAAGATTTAGAAGTGGTACACGTGGTAGCTATGGATCAGCAGCGCTGTATTGGCAAGGACAATGATCTGCCATGGCATATTTCAGCTGATCTCAAGCATTTTAAAGAAATTACTCAAGGCGGCGTAGTTGTCATGGGCCGTAAAACCCTTGAATCTATGGGGCGCGCCCTGCCTAAACGGGTGAACTGGGTGATTACCCGTGATCCCGAATGGTCTTTTGCGGGCACCAAAGTCGCGCATAGTATTGAAGAGGCACTGCGTCAGGCGGTTGCCGATGTCAAAGCCTCGGCAAAGCCAGATACGGTTTTCATTATTGGGGGCGGTGAAATTTTCAAACAGACCATGCAGATGACCGACCGCCTGGAACTGACCCATATCGAACTGGATGTACAAGGTGATGCCTACTATCCGGAAATTCCAGCAGACTTCAAAAAAGTAGCATCTGCACAACACATAGATGACAAAAGCGGGATTGCTTTTGAATTTGCCACCTATCAAAAATAAAGCCTATTCAAGTAAAAGGTCAGATAATGCAAGGACGCACGCCCTCGGCAAAGCACTGGAGTCTGTGGCTACTGGGTGGCCTGTTTACTCTATTCGTGATGCTTTCCAGCCTCTGGTTAAGCCTGATGCTCTGGATACAGCAGCCTTTGGGCAAAATAGGCACTATGCTCCTGATCGGCTGCTGGGTGGTATTTTCCCTCGTCGTACTCGGCATTTATTTCACCCGGCATCTGATTTCACGCCAGGTCGATACAATCTTGTACCTGCTGGTGTTCCTGATCAGCCTGTTTGCATATTTCAGTATTGAAGCGCGTCAGGATCGTGACTGGAACCCAGAAGTTTCACGGCTGTTATCCTCTGAACAGCAAGGTGATCAAGTCACTTTACACAATATCCGAAATTTCGACTGGCAGCCGAACGGAAAATATGTCGAACGCTGGGAAAGCCGCAGCTTCGACCTGAACCAGATTACTGGAGTGAATATCATCACCTCCTACTGGATGGGTCCTGAAATCGCTCACACGCTGGTCAGCTTTGATTTTGCCAACCAAAAACCGCTGACTTTTTCAATTGAAATCCGTAAAGAAAAACATGAAGAGTTTTCTGCGATTGGCGGCTTTTTCCGAAAATACGAGCTGAGTCTGGTGGCTTCGGATGAAAAAGATATTGTCTATACACGCAGCCATATCCGGAACGAACAGGTCTATTTCTTTCCGGTCAATATGCCCAAAGCACAGGCCAAGGCCCTGTTCAAAGAATATCTGCGTCAGGCCGATGCGCTAGCTGAAGAACCTAAATGGTATAATACCCTGACCAGTAACTGCACGACGCTGGTTTTTGATATGGTGCAGGCTGTTTCCCAGCAGGCCCTGCCTTCAGATTATCGTCTTCTGGTCTCGGGCTACTTGCCCAATTATCTTTATGATCTAAAAGCGCTAGATCAAGCTTGGGATATGCAGACCTGGTATCAACAGGCCCATATTAATCCGCGTATTCAACAGCCAAAACAGATATCGAGCAAAGAATATTCAGATCAGATTCGCCTCGGCTTGCCGGCTTCAAAGCTTTATTAATACCCGATTCAGTCAATCTTCAGGATACAAAATTGACTGGCAGATAAATTCTTTTTTTGTTTATATACAGTTAGCTATTCAAAAAGTGAGGTATTTTTCATGTTAAAACAACTAACCGCAGCAATAATTATGGCATCGACCTTAAGCATCATGGGCTGTGAAACTCTTCCAGGCAATTCAGCAGCACAAACTACCCAGAATTTACAGCTTTTACAAAACCGGACCTGGATTGTGACCCAGATTGGTAATACCGAAATCAAGACTGCACCAACTGCACATAATATCCCAAGTCTGCAATTCGATGCTGCTACGCAACGTGTTTCAGGTGCAGACGGCTGTAACCGTATTATGGGCAGCTATACTGCCAGCAAAGACACGCTGAGCTTGGGCCAGATGGCAGGAACGCGCATGGCCTGCACGAATAATGACAATCTGGACCAGAAATTTAATGAAGCTCTTAGCAAAGTGACCCATTATCAGGTGTTTGGCAAAACCCTGAAATTATTAGACCGTCATGGCAATTTACTGATCCAGCTGGAAACTGCCGCACAGCCTCGTTAAACAACCGACTACAAAAAGCCTGTGTCTACAGGCTTTTTGATCTTTCATACTGTTGGCACAAGATTCAATAATCACCCGACCCCATTCCATGAGGATTTCATCATGCAACAAGCACTTTTTGGCGGTGGATGTTTTTGGTGTACTGAAGCGGTATTTTTACAGATTCAGGGTGTTCAGCAGGTGGTGAGCGGCTATGCAGGTGGTCATCAGCCTGATCCAACCTATGAGCAGATCTGCCGCGGCGATACGCAGCATGCAGAAGTGATTCTGATCGACTTTGATGAACAGCAAGTAAGTTATCGCCAGTTGCTGGACGTATTCTTTGCCACCCATGACCCGACCACCCTAAACCGTCAGGGAAATGATGTCGGCACCCAGTATCGCTCCGTGATTTATTATTTTAATGATGAACAGAAAGCCGCAGCAGATACTACAATTCAGGCCTTGAAAGATGAAGGGATTAATATCGTCACTGAGTTAAGCCCAGCTCCAACCTTCTACCCAGCAGAAGACTATCACCAGAATTTTTTTGCCCGCAATCCGAATCAGGGTTACTGCAATTTTTCTATTCCACCAAAACTGAACAAATTGCGTAGTCACTTTATGGCGTTATTAAAAAATCCTTAATCTCTGAAAATATCCCTAAAAAAAGCGACTGAAATCAGCCGCTTTTTTATCTCTCATCATTAATTTTCGGTTGCAAAAGCAATATCGCTGAGTCCGGCTCCACTCGCACGCGACATCACCTGAGCTACCGTATCATAACGTGATTCTTTATCTGCTTTTAGCACGATGGTCGGCTGACGTTCAGTCTGGCTGGCTTCGTTAAAGCGGGTTTCAAGCTGCGCCAAGGTCAGAATATTTCCATTCCAGGCCACTTCACCCTCTGCATTAATACTGATCGTAATATTTTCAGGCGGAAGATCGACAATTTCAGCCGTGGTCTGCGGTAAAGTTAATGGAATTGATGGGTTCGCCACGGTCGCTGTCACCAAGAAAATGATCATCAATACCAGCATAATATCGATCAGGGGAATGAGATTCATCTCATTCATGCCTGTATCGTTATCCTCACCCAATTGAAAAGCCATTAAACTTGACCTCCAACCAGACTTTCCTGGCTCATTTTTGTCTCAACTTTTTTTGCCGCAGAATCCTGTTGCAACATGGTATCAATCAACAGGCTATGTGCATGATCCTGAAGCTCGTGTGCCAAGCCGCGATTAAAACGTACTGCAATATTATAGGCCAGTACCGCAGGAATCGCGACGGCCAGCCCCAGACCGGTCATAATTAATGCTTCACCGACTGGAGTTGCCACCTGAGCAAGACCGGCCTGACCGCTTTTACCGACTGCCACCAGTGCATGGAAAATTCCCCATACCGTACCAAATAAACCTACAAATGGCGAAATGGAAGCAATCGTTCCCAGTACGGATACACCTTTTTCAGCATTGGCCTTTTCTACCGCGATCTGACGCAGCAAAGCCTGCTCAGCCACTGCTTTACGCTGCTCGAAAGTCAAAGGAACACATTTGCTTTTCAGTTGATCCACAGCCTGAGCCAGCCTGTTATAAGCGATCTGTTTCAGCTGGCGAGTGCCCATCAGACGCAGTACAAAGATGGTCCATGTCGCAATCGACATTGCCAATAACACGAAATACAGTGTTTTACTGACTGCATCAGCATGTTGCCAATAAACTGAAAAGTTCATATCCGAACTCCTAATGGGTTAGCCGTTATTTGGTCATCTTAAAATCAAATGGCTGTTCCACACGTGTTGGATAAGCCACTCCATTTTCAACATATTTGGTCAATTGCGCCCGACGTACTGCCGCTTCGACCTTACGCTTTATCGTTGGACTACAATCTGAATTTCGTGCATTTGCAGACACTACTTTTCCTTGCTCATTAGCCGCTATATCAATCACCATAGAGCAGGATGCTTTTAATTCGCCTGGTGATAATGACACTTTAGGTGAACGTAACCAGGATACTCCTCCACCAATCGAAACACTTTTTGGTGATGGCGGTGCAGTCGGCGCTGGTGGTGTGACAGGAGCAGGCGGTGTAACTGGTGCTGGAGGCGGAGTCGGGATCACTTTAGTTTCAGTCACCACCATCTGAACCGCCGGTTTAGGATCCGGGTGGTCCTCGACCACAGGCGCTGCTTTGACTTTAGGGGCTTCCGCCTTTTTCACCTGTTCAATTTTTTCGACTTTTTTAGGTGGTGGCGGTAGCGGTTTTTCTACAATTTTAACTTCTTTCGGCTTTGGCGGTTCTGGCTTCGGCTCTGCTTTCGGCTTCGGTGGTAAAGGTTTTGGTGCTTCCTGAAGTTTGATGAAACGTACTTTCATCGGCTCTTTGTCCACGGGCTTCAGCTCAGGCGTTTTCATCTGGCTGACTGCCCACAGCAGACCCGCATGCCCTACCAGTACAGCCGCCAGAATAGAAACGACTTTCTTTTTCATCTGATTGGGCGGCGGAGGGGTCATGGGAGCTGCAAATTGACTCATTAAATCTTTTACCTTGAGGAGATGATACGAAACAACCTATCAAGCTCATCGGTTAGTACAATGAAAGTACGCCAATAATAAATGAGAAGTGTTTTCATTTGCAACTCAAAATCCATGCTTTCAGCATTTTTTTTGTTGCAAACAAAAAAGGCATACTCTGAGTATGCCTTTTTTAAATGAAGATTCAGGAGTTTACTGAAACACGACCGTTTTATTGCCATCTACAATAATTCGGTCTTCCAGATGCCATCTGACCGCACGTGCCAGCACATTACGCTCGACATCCTGCCCCAGTTCCCGTAGCTGCTCAACTGTGAAGTCATGGTTTACCCGCTCTACATCCTGCTCGATGATCGGACCTTGATCCAGATCAGCTGTCACATAGTGAGCCGTGGCACCGATCAGTTTCACCCCTTTGTCATAGGCCTGTTTATACGGATTGGCTCCTACAAACGCAGGCAGGAATGAGTGATGGATATTGATCACCTTCATTTCCCAGGTGTTAACAAACTCTTCGTCCAGAATCTGCATATAACGCGCCAGTACCAGAAGATCATTGCCCTGCATCAACTCATCGATCCGTGCATAGGCTTCGCGCTTGTTCTCTTTGGTCACAGGCACAACTTCAAATGGAATACCGAAGTTTTCTACCGCCTCACGCAAGGTTTCGTGATTGGACACGACTTTGGTGATTTCACATGGAAGGCCGCCGCGTGCATGACGCCATAACAGCTCAAGCAGGGCATGGTCCACCTTGGACACTAAAATACCGACTTTTTTAACGTCACTGACCAGTGCTAAACGCCATTGCATGGCATAACGCTCGGCGACATTTGCTGCAAAGGTCTGGAGAATACTCTCTTTACGACTTTGAAGATTATCTAATTCAAATTCAACGCGCATGAAGTAACGTCCGCCCTGCGCTGCTGTCGCATATTGGTCTAGCGCAGTAATGTTAGCACCCTGATGATACAAGAAGCTTGAAACAGCCTGCACAATGCCCGGCTTGTCTTCACAAGTAATCAATAAACGTGCGGTATTAGCAGTCGTCATATTCATGTTGGTTTGTGTCACTAATCAGTTAAATTTAAAATAGGCCAAGTATTCTAGCGCGTTTCTGGAATATTCTGAATAGCTGATTCAGCTTCAATATTCTTTCCAGAAGAAAGACTGGCAAACAGATCGGAAGGCCCCAAACTGCTTAACAGGCCTTCATAAGTCTGACGGCTTTCACCGCGCAAATACGCCCCTTCCAGAAAAACCATCTGACGTAAGGCTTGCCATACCCACTTTTCTTCCAGTTTATTTGAATCGGTAATATGTCCCGACATATATAAAAAGTTAGTCCAGTTGGTCAGTACAATCCATAAGTTGATAATCAGTGCTTCAATTTCAGAATCAGTCATTTCCATAAGGCCGGCATCTACAAAGCCTTTATAGATCTTCTGTCCCTGCTGCATCACCTGCCCGGCAAAACGCGGATACATTTTCCTAAAATCTTCATTATTTTCAACTAAATGGTAGACATCTCGATGCAGGAAACGATAAGCCCAGAGCTGACTGCTCAATACCTGAAAATAATGAATCTTGTCATTGGTATCCAGCTGACGGTCATCCGGCAAAGCCAGCATTTCCAGGGTCTGCTTCTGGTACTGCTCCATCAACTCCTTAATAATTTCGTTTTTATTGCGGAAATGATAGTACAGGTTGCCCGGACTCATGCCGAGCTCAGCTGCAATATGATTGGTGGTTACAGACCGCTCACCGCGCTCGTTAAACAACTTTAAGCTAAGCTGTAAGATACGCTCTTTCGTTTTTAAGGTTTTGGTTTGGGACATCCTAAAAATAACCATTCTGTGCATGCATTAGCAGGCTAACACACAAAGTAACTTGACTAATTAGAGTATTTGCTCTAAAAATTGATTAACCGAGATTTGAATAATGGTAGTGCGGCATGAACAGTCATACAAAAACAACACCAATGACACCACATTTTTTGGACAGCCAGTACTTAAATGAAATGCTGGCTCAACAAAAATACGCTTATCTACGCTATCCTCTGCCGACTGCAAAGGAGCGTATCGATCGTTTAGCTCGACTTAAGCGTATCTTAGTTAAGTATCAAGATCAATTTGCCGATGCAATTAATCAGGACTATGGTAACCGCTCGATTGGCGAAACCAAAATTGGCGAGCTGCTGACCTGTCTGGAACATATTAAATATTACAGCAAAAATCTGACGGCGTGGATGAAGCCATCCAAACGTCACGTTGGCCTTATTCACCAGCCGGCCAAAGCCTGGGTGCAATATCAGCCTTTGGGTGTGGTCGGAATCATTGCACCCTGGAACTATCCTTTATTGTTGTCTGTTGGGCCCCTGATCTGTGCCCTGGCTGCCGGGAATCATGCCATGATTAAAGTGTCCAGTTCCTCGGCAGAATTTGGTGCTGTACTGGAAAAAGCCTTGGCTGAGGCTTTTCCCAAAGAGCTGGTGACTGTGATCAATGGGGGCGGCATGATTTCCGATGCATTCTCGCATCTGCCGTTCGATAAGATGATCTTTACCGGGTCTACTTTGGTAGGTAAAACGGTGATGGCAGCCGCAGCAGAAAATCTGGTACCGGTGATTTTAGAGCTGGGCGGAAAATCTCCAGTGCTGGTGCATCCTTCCATTGATCTGCGTGATGTGGCGCAGCGGATTGCGGTGGGTAAACTCTGGAATGCAGGTCAAACCTGTGTTGCCCCGGATTATATGTTCCTGCCGCGTGGCAAGACTGCGGAGTTCATCGACCATTTTAAAGCCTGCGTTGAGCACATGTATCCGGATATCCAGCATAATCAGGATTACACTTCGATTATTAATGACAAGCAATATCAGCGCTTGCAAGGTTATCTGGAAGATGCCCGTGAGCAGGGTGCGCAGATTATCGAATTTAATCCGCATCAGGAAAACCTTGCCGAGGTTCGCAAGATCGCACCGACCATTCTGACCAATGTCATGCCCGACATGCAAATCATGCAGCACGAAATCTTTGGTCCGCTGTTGCCGATCATGGAATATGATCAAATCGACGATGTTATCGACTTTATTAATAGCCGTCCGCGTCCTCTTGCATTATACTATTTCGACTTTGATCAAGCGCGTGCCGATTATATTGCACAGCGTACTCATTCAGGGCATTTTGGACAAAATACAGTACTCACGCATGTTGCGCAGGATGATCTTCCATTTGGTGGAGTCGGTGCATCCGGTATGGGGAAATATCATGGACCAGAAGGCTTCTTCAGTTTGTCGCATGAACGCTCGGTAATGTCGAATCCTAAGCTGTATAGCTTGAAATATATTCTTCCGCCGTTTAATAAGCCAATTCATAAGCTGATTTCAAAGGCGCTTCTTCGATAACTGATCAAGGTATAAGCTATCACACCAGCTCATGTTTATTTTTAGACAAAATCGCTTGTCTTTTAAGCGTATTTTTGATATAAAACGCCCCTTGAATGAATTCAATCCGTTTATTTTTGACTGGCCATACAGATTTGCTGTTGGCTAAATCAATGGAGTTACACCATGTCTAAGGTTTGCCAAGTTACCGGCAAGCGTCCAGTCGTTGGTAACAACGTCTCACACGCCAACAACAAAACTAAGCGCCGGTTCGAGCCGAACCTGCACAACCACCGTTTCTGGTTAGAAAGTGAAAAACGTTTTGTACGTCTTCGTTTAACCACTAAAGGTATGCGTATCATCGACAAATTGGGCATTGAAAAGGTTGTTGCTGACCTGCGTGCTCAAGGCCAAAAGATCTAAGTAAGGAGTCAAGACAATGCGTGATAAGATTCGCTTAGTTTCTTCAGCTGGTACAGGTTATTTCTATACCACTACTAAGAACAAACGTACTATGCCGGAAAAAATGGAAATCAAAAAATTTGATCCAAAAATCCGTCAACACGTGATTTTCAAAGAAGCTAAAATCAAATAATTTTAGCTTTTTAAAAAAAGCGACCTTAAAGGTCGTTTTTTTTTGCACTATTTTTATGCAGCTTGATAAAATTTACGCCTACTTTGGCATTTTTTCAGCTTATTTCCCGTTAAACCCAGAATAAAGGAGTGTTTGGTGCCCCATGACGTAGAACTCATTATCTTACTGGCTGTTGGTTTCAGCTTAGCGCTGTTGTTTGGCTATATTGCTGCACGTTTACGACTTCCTCCCCTGATCGGATATTTAGTGGCCGGCATTCTGATCAGTCCCAATACTCCCGGCGTGGTCGGTGACATTCATCTGGCCAACCAGCTTGCAGAACTCGGCGTCATGTTCCTGATGTTCGGCGTCGGTATGCATTTCTCCCTAAACGACCTGATGCAGGTACGCCGGATTGCCCTTCCCGGTGCAATTTTACAGATTGCTGTTGCCACTTTACTGGGAATGGGTATTTCCATGATGTGGGGCTGGAGCTTTGGCTCTGCACTGATTTTTGGTCTGAGTCTGTCTTGTGCCAGTACTGTGGTACTTCTTAAAGCCCTGAGTGATCGGGGAGTGCTTGACTCCATCAATGGCCGTATTGCGGTAGGCTGGTTGCTGGTCGAAGATCTGGTAATGGTGCTTGCTCTGGTCTTATTACCAGCGACTGCAGTTCTTCTGGGCGGTCAGGCCCCAGAAGGTTCGGTAGATGAAAGTATCTGGATGACCTTAGGGCTGACCCTACTTAAAGTGATCGGCTTTATTGCCTTTATGCTGATTATCGGTAAACGTTTGGTTCCGATGATTATGCAGGTGGTTGCACGTCTGGGTTCACGTGAACTGTTCACCTTAACCGTGGTGGCAGCGGCCGTATCAATTGCCTTTGGCGCCTACAAGATCTTTGGTGTCTCGATGGCACTGGGTGCCTTCTTTGCCGGCATGGTGGTTAAGGAATCTGACTTCAGTAACCGTGCCGAACAGGAAACCTTACCGCTACGCGAAATTTTCTCGATCCTGTTCTTTGTTTCGGTCGGGATGCTGTTTGATCCGCGTATTCTGGTTGAACAGCCGCTGCATGTATTAGCAGTCATCGGTATTATTATGATTGGTAAAACCATTGCGGCCATGGCACTGGTACTGTTTTTCCGCTATCCACTGAATACGGCCTTAACCGTTGGCGCTTCACTGGCCCAGATTGGTGAGTTTTCATTTATTCTGGCAACCCTTGGCCTATCCTTGCAACTGTTAAGCCTGGAGGCACAGAACCTGATTCTGGCAGGGGCCTTATTTTCCATTAGCCTGAATTCTTTTGTGTTTTCTGCAATTGAGCCGGTACAAAAATGGATTCGTGAACGCTCAACCCTGGCACGTTTACTGGAACGCAGCGGGGACCCGCTGGCCATGCTGCCTGATGAAGTATCACAGGATTATCTGCGTGATCAGGTGGTGATTGTCGGTCATGGTGAAGTCGGTCGCCGTATCACCCTGTCCTTGATGCAGCACAACATCAAGGTCGTCATTGCTGAAGAAAACCGTGAAATTGTCGAAGATCTACGTAAAAAAGGGATTGCTGCGGTTTCCGGGATTGCCACTGAAGCCGGTGTACTGATTCAGGCACATATCCAGCACGCACGCTTACTGGTACTTTCTCCCATGGATATTGTCGATATTCATAAAATTGTCGACATTGCCAAAACCCTGAATCCGCAAATTCAGGTTCTGGTCTGTGCAGAAAACAAGGAAGAAGCCGAAATCATCCGTCGTGATCAGGTCGGTGAAGTGTATTATGCCAAGGAAGAAATGGCGAAGAACATGAGCCATTATATTTTGCACCAGATTGAAGTGGCCCATCAGCACAGCTCGCATTAAGCCGGGCTTGCTCAGTGAAAAGTTGTCCATCCGGGCAACTTTTTTATTAGAGGAGAATTTAAGTATCTTCCCTGAAAACTAAAAACCTGGACCGCAGTGATACAAGGTACTTTTTAATTTAAGAGCCACAAAAAAGCACATCCGAAGATGTGCTGCTAGACCGGGATGAATCAACTCAAATATTTCGGTTTTTCATCCACTACTTCTGCCTGCCACTCATTGACTTGCTGTTCCAGCAAGCCGTATAAGGCAGCCTGAATCATCTGCTGTGCGATCACAGGTGTTTGGTCACCCAAAAGCGCTTTTACTTCATCATTAAACTGAATCATGACCAGAGGCTGCTGTTCCGAGCCTGCATTTCTTAATGCTAACACGCCACCTTCAAGTTGAACGAGTTCTAAAATCGCCTCTTGATTACCAAATAAGTCTTTCAACTGTTCTATAGACATATATCCTCCATGTTCAACATGGTGGCAAAGCACGATTGCACTTTGCATCATCAGAGTAATAATTGATATAAGGTTAGAAATAATAATTTCAAGTGCCATTAATCCATTGGATTAGAACTCTACCATCTCATTACGAAAGCCATCAATCAGATAGGTCAGGTCACGGTGCCACTCTCTAAGTATAGCAATATCAGGCAGCCAGGCCTGTGGAGACTGTGTGACTTTAATGATGAGATTTGAAGAGGTTTCGTCTTCCACTTGCGGTACACTCGGTTCGGGTGCGTACTCGCACAGGCGGTGGGCACGTTTTAATTCAGCAATAAAACCGTCTTTGGCCAGGCGCTGCAAAACCGACACTTCAGGTGAGATCTGACCTTTGGCAGCCAGCTGTTCCTCAATCGACGTTAAGGTCGGAGTTAAATCATTTAAACGGTAGTAGCGAACCAGCTCCTGCAGAAAGGCCAGCAAGGCTCCATGCAGATGAAATACAGTGGCTTCACGATACGCCTGTGCCTGTTGCACATGATCACCCTGTTCGGCCTGCTGGCAGGCTAAACGAGCGAAATAAAGTTTCTGGTTGGTGCGGTCTGCATGGTAGCGAGCAACTCGTGTCATCGAGGTTTCCTGAGATTTAAAACATATTTTGGCCTCTTTAAAGTAAAACGTCCGCTTTCATTACGCAATCCAAGATTTGCAAGCGCTCTTCTATTAGACTGACTTTTTGTTTAAGGCATCTAAGATTACAGCTTTACTCACATTTACAGCTTTTTATCTCCACAAAAAAAAGAGCATTCAATAATGCTCTTTTTTATACCGCCCGGTTTAAGCCTGCGGCTTGTCTTCAGCCTGTTTGACGCGAATACCACGGCCATGCAAACGCAGGGTATTCAGGCCTTTAATTGCCTTAACTGCTTCACGACCCTGCGGCATTTCTACAAAGGCAAAGCCCTTGGATTTACCCGTGTCAGCATCCAGTACCAGCGTACAAGTCTCCACAGTGCCATATTGCTGGAACAAAGTTAGCAATTCAGCTTCTGTTACCGTGCGTTCCAAGTTACGGACTAAAATTTTCATCGGATCACCTTAAGAAGATAGGCAAAAATAATCAAAAAGCACCTGCCTACTCTACTTTTTGCGTAAAACCCAAGTATGACAGTTTAATCGAGATCAATGCCAAAATCTAAATTAATCGCTTGGCGTTCGATCAGGGCACTTTTAACGGTCTGCTGCCTGGTTTTGTAATGCGTTTCCATGGTACACAAATTACGGGTGAGATCATTCATAAAATAGCTTTCGACTTTGCGCCCCTGCTCATCTACGGTTTCACGCGCCCAGTGATTCAGGTTCTGCTTGGTCAGAATCAGCTCATTCTGCGCCCGGGTCAGTGCCACATATAACACCCTGCGCTCCTCTTCAACATCATCGAAATCACCTTGGGCACGTGCATGTGGATACTGCCCCGGCGTGACATTAGCCACATAACAGACTTTCTGTTCGGTTCCTTTGGCTGAATGAATGGTGATCAGCGTGACCACATCACTGTCGGACTGGCGTTCGATTTCGGAAATAGATACCGGGTCTAAAACATATTCTTCTAGAAATTCACTGAGCTGGGTATGCTTGGAGGCCAGCTGTTTCACCAGTTCAAAATCCCCTGCACGGCGATTCCAGTCCTTTTTATAGTTGTCAGCCAGTTGAGATTCAATTGCCTGTACAGCCAGACTTACACAGGCCTGTACTTCAGTTTTGAGTACTGCCATCTGTTTCATGATTAAAATGGTTTCCAGCGGAATCTTGCCAAATTTTTCTAATTTTCCGGCAATCATCTCCATCTCTGGCTCTATCAGCAACTGCTGAGACAACTTGCTTGCGCCGACATCGCCGACCCCATTCCATAAGGTCAAAAAGCGCATCCAGGCAATGTCATCTAGCGGATTCGCGACCACACGCAATAGGCTTAACAGGTCTTTAACATGGGCTGTTTCCAGCAGTTTCATGCCGCCAATAAAACGGTAAGGAATATTTGCAGCAATACAGGCCGCTTCAATATGACGGGCTGAAAAGCTGGAGCGCACCAAGACCATATGATCTGACCATTTGTCCCCATGGATATAATGGCGCTCTTTAATATCAATCGCAATCCATTTGGCTTCATCAAACTCATTCGGGAAGATGTGCATTTTCGGCTTGATCCCTTCACCGCGATACGCATCCAGACGCTTGTCATAGTTGATTTCGGACTGATCCAACAGCCAGTTCGACAGATCAAGAATTTCTTGGGTAGAACGGTAGTTTTGCTCTAGCCTGAAGATTTGGGCATCTGGCACGCGCTCTTTAAAATGATGGATATTCTCAAAATCCGCCCCGCGGAAGCCATAAATCGACTGGGCATCATCCCCGACACAGAACAGGCTGATCCGATCTTTTAACGGCTCTAGCAAGGCCCATTGCAATGGATTGGTATCCTGCATTTCGTCGACCAGCATATGCCGGCAAATTGAAGCGACATAGTCGACCAGACCGTCAGACTGCGCCAAAGCAGTCGCCACCACCGCCAGAATATCGTCATAATCCAGAAAACTGCGTGCTTTTTTACGTGCCTCATATTCTTTCATGATGTCGGCAATCTGGTCTTTGAGCGCCAGATATTCCGGCATCTGTTTTTCCAGCGCCAGGCTGAGCTTTTGCCGGGTATTTCGTGCAAAAGAATACAGGTCACAGAGTTCCTGCGGCTTAGGCAAGTAATTTGGATTTTTCTTGTCATCACGGCCACGGATCAGGCGAAACAGCATCAACTGATCATCACGGTCAATAATGGAAAACTGCTCCAGACCGAAAGCTTTTGGAATACGGCGCAGCAGATACATACAGAAGGTATGAAAGGTCGAAGCGCGCAGCCCTTTGGCCTGTTCACCCAGTGCCAACTCGACCCGTGCCACGATTTCGCTGGCTGCACGGCGGGTAAAGGTCAAAATCTGAATCTGATTGGCCGGCACACCTTGATCAATCAGATAAGCCGCCCGCGCTACGATGGTTTTGGTCTTGCCACAGCCCGCCCCGGCCAAAACCAAACTGTGCTTTGCTTCGGTGGTCGCAGCTTGCTTTTGTTGTAGATTTAATTCATCAATTAGGGCGGCTAAACTCATGGTCACTCATCATTCTGTGGATAAGGATAGTTTAACAGATCGCGTTCCTAATTATGGCTTTTGGATTGCAGTCTAAGGATCTGCCCTTAATCCAGCACAAGATTTTTATTATTTTTCATCCTTAAAAGTAACATCTACTCATACCTTCATATTTGCGATTGAATGAATCCGGCAACCGCCTTTTCCAGATTGAATTCGGCATTTTTTAATGCCTCTTCCAATGAACAGTCCGGCGGGTTAATCCCCACCATCTTCGTAAAATCCGCCTGATAAAGCGACTCAGCCCCCTCACCAATTACACCTGCAAAAGCAACCACCGGTTTATTCAAACGTTTGGCTAGCTGAGCGACGCCAAACGGTGTTTTACCCAAAGCGGTTTGACTGTCGATTTTGCCTTCGCCCGTCAGCACCATATCTGCCTGGGCAATTTTTTCAGCCAAACCTGTCATCTGCATCACCAGCTCCACACCAGATTGAAGCTTTGCTCCAGTCAGCGCCATCAAACCAAAACCCAAACCACCAGCCGCACCTGCCCCGGGAATATTCTGAAATTGCTGTCCGAGCTGCTGTTCAATGCAGTCGGCAAAATAGTGTAAATTTTGATCCAGTTGCTGCACCATCTCAGGCGTCGCACCTTTTTGCGGAGCAAAAATTACAGAAGCTCCCTGGGTACCGCAGAGCGGATTATTGACATCAGAAGCAATCACCATCTCGGTGTGTTGCAGCCGCGCATCCAGTCCGGTCAAATCAATCTGGTGAATACCATTTAGATTACCGCCACAGACCTGAATGGAGGCACCGGTGGCGTCCAGAAAGTGCGCGCCAAGCGCTTGAGCCATCCCGGCACCCGCATCATTGATCACACTTCCCCCCAACCCGATAATGATTTTTTCCACACCCAGATCCAGCGCTTGCCGGATCATCTCGCCCGTTCCGTAGCTGGAGGTCAACATCGGATTACGCTGTGAGGAGGCTAACAAATGAATGCCATTGGCCTTGGCCATTTCAATCACGGCGGTCCGGCCCTCATCGACCAGACCAAAATAGGTGTTGATCCGCTGACTGGCCAATGGGCCGGTGAACTGACAAAAAACCTGCTGCCCCTTTAAGCTAGAGATTAAGGCATCTACCGTTCCTTCACCGCCGTCTGCCATCGGCACTGCCAGGCAGACAGCATCCGGACAGACCTGAAGAATGCAACTCTGCATGGCCTGGCAGACCTGGACAGCGCTCAGACTTTCCTTAAAGGAATCCGGTGCAAGCACAAAGATTTTCGCCATCCACTGATCCCCAGTTTTTTATTCATCATGCAACACAAATATATAGAGCTGTGTTTAACTGTCTATTTAAAGTTCTGCTGAACTTTTTGGAACTTCGCGGCGGATATAGGTAGCCAGTGACAGATAATTCACGCCTTGAAATAGAATATCAATGGCCAGAAATAAGCCCAATACCCAAAATGGTGCATCAGGGGACTGTAAAATGACTACACCGGCCAGCAGGGTGAATACACCGGATAACAAAGTCCAGCCCCATCCACGTGCAGTACGGAACAAAAGCGCATTCAGGATACGGATAACCCCGGCAATAATCAGGATAATGGCCAGAATATGAGTCAAGACCACTGCTGTCTGTACAGGAGTGCTAAAAGCATAATATCCGGCCAGGAGATATAAAACCCCGAACAAGGCCCAGAACCAGCGAAAACCACCCTGAAAAATTTTGAATGCCGCAATAAAATGCAGAATTCCACCCATCATCATCAATGCCCCGAACATAAAGACTGCGGACAGGGTGGCAAAAGGTAAAGTAGCCAGTAAGACCAGACCGAAAATCATCAATAAGATACCCAGTCCCAGATACCATTTTCGCTGTTGATGCAGCTGGCTGCGCACCAAGTCATTGCCTACTGTTTTCATTCTTTCATCTCCAATGATCTTTTTCTCTTATTGATCATACTCAATTCAAATGAACAAAAGGTGTAAAAGTGCTACTTTTATCCCTCAGGCTGGTTATAGACTGTGGATAATTTCAGTGTTATCCACACTCTCTTTTATTGTTTCCAGCCAAGTTCAATAGCCGTTATTTCATTCAACAGGGTCTGCTTTAAAGATGCGGGCATTTTACTGGTGCTTTGCGATATCGGCAGATGGCCCGCCATCAGCTCCGCTTTGGCCTGTGGATATAAAGGCTGCTGCTTGGGGTCAGCATAACCTACTGGAAAAATAGGTTGGCCTGTGGCCAAGTCATATTTATCCGAGGCTCCAAAGGCATGCAATAGCTCATGTACCAGCACAATTTTATTCTGTTCAGCCTGTTTTTCGGAGGCAAATAAATTGACTGAACCAATCCGACCTTTTTGTAAAGCGGTGGAATGTTTTAACTGGCTGGTTCGGGCCGGGTCATAGTAATTTAAAAATAAGGTCACGTTGGCTGACGGATCTGAGTCCTGATGTTGTTGCCAGGCATAAAACCTGAATTTTAGGCTCCAGCCTACCGTTTGCAATAAAGACGCCTGTTCAGGTACTTTAGGCGGCAACTCCTTCAGTTCACGCCCCAGATTAAAATAAAAATAAGTTGGCTTTCCGCGATACTGCTGTGCAGAGGTTTGCAAATAAGTCCGGGCCTCTTCCAGATCCTGTACTGACAGCTGCTGGATATAATTTTGAGTAGTGGCCAATCCATCAGCATTGACCGGATGCAGTAGGACAAAAACCGGCTTATTCCAGTCCTGATTCTGGTCCCGATAGGCATTAACGGCCACAATCAGTAGAATCACCAATAAAATCAGAATCCGAATCTTTTTCCACATTGCCCCAAAACTGTCTTATCGTTATTTTTAAAATGGCATACATCATAAATAAAAAATGCCGACATTCGTCAGCATTTTTTGAATATTTTTAAGCTTTAGGCTTCCACCCATTTGCCATCCTGATATACCAGAGACCACTTGGTCTGCTTGCCCTCTGGTGTTTCCGAACCCACATATTGGGCCTGGTTCTTACGGCTGAATTTTACCAGAGTCGGATTTCCTTCAGGGTCCACATCGGGTGCCTGTAACAGGAACTGATATTTTGGATCAATTTGATCTGCCACAGTCCGCAATTCGGCTACTTTAGGGGCCCGGGTTTCACGAACTTTCGGGAACTTGCTTGCCGCCAGGAATAGACCTGCTGCCCCATCACGCAGCACAAAGTAGTCATCATGCTTGGTTGAGCGCAAATGTTCCATCTTGATCGGATCCACACGCGGCGGCGCAGGCTGGCCATTTTTCAGGACTTTGCGGGTATTATCACAGTTGTTGCAGGCAAAATAAGGACCAAAACGGCCAGTCTTCAGCTGCATTTCTCCATCACATTTATCACATGGAATGGTTGGGCCGTCGTACCCCTTGATTTTAAACTCGCCTTCTTCAAGCTCATAACCGGCACAATCCGGGTTATTCCCACAGATATGCAGTTTACGCCCGCCATCAATCACATAACTGTCCATCGCGGTTGAGCAGATTGGACAGCGTTTTTTAGACATCAGATCTGCTGTTTCTGCAGCGTCATCATCGGAAAGGGCAGCCAAAGATTCAACCGGGGTCAGGTTAAATGTACCTTTGCAACGCTCTTTCGGTGGCAGGTTATAGCCTGAACAACCCAGAAATACTCCCGTAGTTCCAGTACGAATCTGCATCGGACGGTCACACTCTTTACAATGTACTGCCTCAACTTCTACCGGCTGATTACGGCGCATTCCGTTCTCGCCTTGGGCATTGGTCAGTCGTTGTTTGAAATCACCATAGAAACTGTCCAGCAGCTCTTTCCAGTTACGCTCGCCATCCGCAACCTTATCCAGTTGTCCTTCAAGATCGGCAGTAAAGTCGTAATTCATCAGGTTATTGAAGCTTTCATCCAGACGATCGGTGACGATCTCGCCCATTTTTTCGGCATAGAGACGACGGTTTTCCAGCTTCACATAACCCCGATCCTGAATAGTAGAAATAATCGCAGCATAGGTTGATGGACGGCCAATGCCTTTTTTCTCCAGCTCTTTCACCAATGAAGCTTCGGTAAAGCGTGCTGGCGGCTTGGTAAAGTGCTGAGAAGGATCGAGTTTTTCCAGTTTTAGTACTTCGCCGACTTTAACCGCCGGTAACAGCACATCATCATCAGACTTGTTCTGACCACGAACTTTGGTAAAACCGTCAAATACCAGCGTACGGCCTTTGGCTTTCAGTTCTACCCCATTGGCATCCACTAAAATGGTCGAGGACAGATATTCTGCCGGGGTCATCTGGCAAGCGACAAACTGGCGCCAGATCAGGTCATACAGACGCTGCGCATCACGTTCTACTCCGGCCAGGCTATCGCCTTTCAATGCCACATTTGATGGACGGATTGCTTCGTGGGCTTCTTGTGCCCCCGCCTTATTGCCATAACGGTTCGGCTGGGCCGGCAAGTATTTTGTACCGTATTCGGACTCAATATGATCACGCACCATATTGACAGCATCTGTACTCAAGAAGGTCGAGTCGGTACGCATATAGGTAATAAAACCAGCTTCATACAGGCGCTGCGCCAGCATCATGGTTTTCTTCACCGAAAACCCCAAGCGGGTACTGGCGGCTTGCTGCAAGGTCGAGGTGATATAAGGCGCACTTGGATTTACCTTGGTCGGCTTATCCTCACGCGTGATGACCTTGTATTCGGCATCTTTAATCAGGTTTAAAAGCGCGTCGGTTTCATCTTTATTACGCAGCTTTAAGGTCTTGCCATGTTGCTTGACCGCTTCCAGACGAATATTGTCTTTATTGGATTGGGTATCGGCAAAAACCTGCCAGTATTCTTCAGGAATGAACTTACGAATTTCACGTTCACGTTCCACGACCAGCTTGACCGCGACCGATTGCACCCGCCCCGCAGACAGACCACGGGCAATCTTTTCCCAAAGTAGCGGCGAGATCATAAAACCGACCACACGGTCCAGGAAACGCCGTGCCTGCTGGGCGTTGACCTTATTGGTATCCAGACGTGCTGGCTGTTTAAAGGCTTCCTGAATGGCATTTTTGGTAATTTCGTTAAAGACCACACGCTGGTAACGTGAATCATCTCCCCCGATCACTTCTTTTAAATGCCAGGCAATCGCTTCCCCTTCACGGTCCAAATCCGTGGCGAGATAAACTTCGTCAACTTGTGAGGCCAGCTTTTTCAGTTCAGCGACCACGCCTTCTTTACCCGGAAGGACTTCATATTTGGCCTTCCATCCATGTTCTGGATCGACGCCCATCCGGTTAATCAACGCATTTTGTGCCTTTTCAGCTTTTTCAGCGTCGGTCAATTTGACTCGTGTCGCCGGTTTTTTCTCTGCACTCTTGGCAGAACCGCCGGTTGGCAGGTCACGCACATGACCTACCGAAGATTTCACAATGTAGTTTGGACCGAGATACTTGTTGATTGTTTTCGCTTTTGCAGGCGACTCCACAATCACCAAGGCACGTTTACTTCCAGCGTCGGAAGTTTTTGCCGTGCTGCTTTTTGATGTGGACCGAGGAGCGTTCGCCATATTAACCGTTAATCCTGTTCATATCTAAAATTAAAGTTCAGTCAAAGCATGTAAAAGTGTCTTGATCTCGTCTAGTTGAGTCGCTCTAAGATCAGCTTCTTCATCCCAATAGACTCCTACACAGTTTGCCTGCATATCAATAGCATAAATGCCCTTTAATGCAATGGGAAAATCTGCAAATTTATCATCGCCCTGCACCAGCTCGAGCTTATTGTCGACCACACGGGCACGCATGAGTGGCAACCGCGCCTCTGGGAGCAGGATGCTATAATATGCCACCATACTGGCACGACTCTCTGTCGCTTTGGGAACTTTAGTCCATTCTGGTGCAACCACCAGTCGCGGGTGCAACCCTATTTTACGGGCTTTGTCACGCATTATGCCTAAGGCTTTTTCCCGAGGACTAATGCGCAGTCCAAAGATCGACCCCAGCACAAAAATAATGATGACGAGCGCCACCCAGATTCCGGTATTTTCCATAGTTTAACCTTTATGCTCTTATATTAGAGTTGCATAAGCACAATATAAAACGCAAGCATCGCTTGCGAAATACTATTTTATTCTCTTCTTCTATAACTTTGATTCGTTTGTGTTAAGACAGGATTTCAGTACCGAGTAGGCTGATCATAGCGGCTATACTCGCGGCGTTAATCACACTGAAGGCATCCAGATTTTTCTAGGCCTGAGTCAGCTGGTCATTATAAACCGGCTTGCTATTCTCCTGTTTTACAATATTTTGTTGCTTCAAAGCTTGAATAAATCCTGTACAGCTGACTGCTCCAAACCTCGTACAGAATTGTATTTACAAAACAGCTGTTAGTAGCAATTTTTATTAAATCATCACTATACAGTTGAACCTGTTGCAGTTAGCGGGCTTGAGCTGGATCTCGGCATACTGCGCAGGCCCGTCCCTCATGGCCCTATTGAGATTCTTCAGGCTTTAAGAGTTGAGGCATCTGATGCAACTCCTAACTTACTGTCTGATCCTGACTATAGAACGATCCTGCTTTAACTGACCAATCATCCGCTGGATAGGGATAGACCATGCTTTTAACCAGGATTTCAAAACATTAGTGAAAGAGTTGAACTATTTAGGCTGATTTTTTAATCATAATTTGCCCACGAATAGCGCTTTAAACTCGGCTTTATCTGAGTCAATCTGCTGTAAAGCCAGCTTGGCCACTCTGCTAGGCGGAAGGTCTTTACTGTGTTGTTGCCTGAAAGCCCATCATTGCCAGCAAGTCGACACTAACAGTATTTTTTTCATATGCTCTTATAAACTGATTCTAATTTAGAAACATCTCATGGCTATATAATACTTCGTGCCCATTCCAATAAACATATCCCTTTTCAATCAACTCTTTAAGTAAAAGGCGCACATCGGACTTCGGAAATAACTGCTCCAGCAAGTCACGCAGTGCATAAATATCTTTGGGCTTATCACCCTGCAATGCGCGCAGTTTACGTGCCACTTCCAGCTGTACAGGATCAAATTTACTGAAGTTTTTAAACAATTCCTGCTGGACCGACTGAATAGAAGATTGAGCAGCTTCAGTCACTGGCTCTTCCTTATGAAGCTGTGACAGCGCCTGATCCAGCGAGAGCTTTTCAACAGTCCCCTGCTCTTCCAGATCCAGTTGCACCCATTGTTTTAATACCTTTTTACGGAAGCTGACCTGCTCGTCATAGCGTTTGACAATTTTCAGGTTAATCAGCATTCCAATGACATGCTGTGCCTGAGCTGGCAGCACTTGCAGGATATTGCTGACCGAGTTTTTCAAGCTTTCCAGTGTCCCCGGTTTGCCACTCATCTTGCCCAAGGCATCGCAATATTTTTTGACCAGCTGCAAAGCAGGCTTGGCTTTGATGGTCTGAATGCTGGGCAATTGGATCTTCGGTTTATCTTGGGCAGAAGCGGCATCATCCGGCTGAATCTGGATCAGGCTACACGGAATTTCTGAGGCTTGCAGCATGTCCATCAGCAGCTCACTGCTGTCCATAGCCGAAATCAGCTCAACTTGCGTATCGGCTTCCAACAAGGCCATCAACTGCCCGACGATCACGGCATATTCATATTCTTTATGTGGTGCTTCTGGCGTATCCAGAATCACAATCTGTCCACTGCTAATCCAACTGGCAAGCTCGGTAAGATCTTCCAGAGCAAATTCGAATTTTCCTGCACAGTTAAACAGATATAAACTCGGATAATGCTCGACGATATTACGTAGCAGCTGGGCTGTAGGAAAGTTATTTTCAAGATCGAGAAGGACAACTTTTTGGCGCATAAGGCAAGATTAAGCATAAACCTGAAATACTCTATTAGAGTAGGAAGCGCGTGAAAGGTCAAACAGTTTTCTACATGGGCGAAGGTGGATATATCTGAAAAATCATCTAAAAAGCGGCAAAAATTACCGATAGGTGCCGAGGCTGATGCGCTGCAAGCTTTCTAAAAAAGAAACCCTTACGATTAGTAGGGTTTCTTTTTTCACAATCACTTGCAAATTAATAATGTGGTGGACGGTTGCTAATCGGGTCAAAAGCATCAATTCCTTCAGACAGGTCAGCAGACTCAACACGTTGATATAACAGCTGCATTTGTTTTTTTAAATCGATAATTTCCAGATTCTGCAGGCTCACCTGCTGATTCAGTTGTTCAACTAAATCATCTAAAAATGCAATTCGCACTTGCAAATCTTCAATGGGTGCGGAAAATGACGCCTGATCATTTAGATTTTGTTGTTTAGTCATTTTAAGTCCTCATTTGGGATTTCAGGAAACATTATGGCCTATATTACCTTAAGGGATGTCCAACTGGCATTTGGCGGACCTGCCTTGCTCGACGGCGCGAATTTTAACTTGGAACGCGGCGAACGGGTGTGTTTGATTGGCCGTAATGGTGAAGGTAAGTCTACCTTACTTAAACTGATTGAAGGAAGCTTACTCCCGGATGCTGGTGAAGTTTCCTTACAAAATGGCATCACCATTTCCATGCTGGCCCAAGACGTGCCGATGGATTCTGGCAAGGTCGCAGATATCGTCGCAGACGGGGCTGGTAAAGCTGCAGAAGTCCTGCGTGCTTATCATGAAGCCAGCGAAGCATGTGTGCTCGGTGATATGGAAGCCTGTGACCGCATGGGTAACTTACAACACCAGATGGATCTGCTGGATGGCTGGGCCCTGGAAACCAAAGTCAACTCTATCCTCAGTAAAATGGGACTGGATCCGGAAGCCGACCTGGCCGACTTGTCCGGTGGCCGTAAACGCCGCGTCCTGCTGGCACGTGCCCTGCTAACGCAGCCAGATGTATTGTTACTCGACGAACCAACCAACCATCTGGATGTCGAGAGTATTGAATGGCTGGAAAAATTCTTGCTGGAGCAGAATAACCTGACCTTGCTGTTTATTTCACATGACCGTGCTTTTGTCGATAGCATTGCGACCCGTATTGTCGAGCTTGACCGTGGTATTTTGCGCAGCTATGAAGGCAACTATTCGCGCTATCTGGACCTAAAAGCCCAGCAATTGGAAGCTGAAGAAAAGCAAAATGCACTGTTTGAGAAAAAGCTGGCTGAAGAGGAAGCCTGGATTCGCCAGGGTATTAAAGCACGCCGTACTCGCAATGAAGGTCGTGTCCGTGCCTTAAAAGCCCTACGGGAAGAATCCAAAGCCCGTCGCTTCCAGCAAGGCAAAGCCAGCATGTCGACTCAGGAAGCGCAACGCTCAGGTAAAGTGGTGTTTGAAATTGAACATCTCAGCGTAAAATTTGGTGACAATGCCCCAATTATTAATGATTTCTCGGCACTGGTGATGCGTGGCGACCGCATTGGCCTGGTGGGCGATAACGGTGTCGGAAAAACCACCTTGATCAAAGCCATTTTGGGTCAGCTGGAACATGGAGGTACAGTAAAAACCGGCACTCAGCTAGAAACTGCCTATTTTGACCAGTTAAGAAATGTGCTGGATCTGGAAAAATCAGTCAAAGACAACGTCTCTGAAGGTTCAGACCATGTCGATGTCAATGGTAACCGCCGACATATCTACAGCTATCTGCAAGACTTCCTGTTCTCGCCGGAACGTGCCCGCACCCCGGTAAAAGCCCTGTCTGGCGGTGAACGTAACCGTATTCTGCTGGCCAAACTATTGTTAAAACCATCCAACCTGATTGTGATGGACGAACCCACCAACGACCTAGATATGGTGACGCTGGAACTTCTGGAAGAAATGCTGGCCGAATACAAAGGCACCCTGCTACTGATTTCGCATGACCGTGCCTTTATGGACAACGTGGTGACCTCGACCTGGGTCTTTGACGGAAAAGGCAATATTGATGAGTATATCGGCGGCTATCAGGATTATCTGGAACAGCGTCCGGATCAAACCGTGGTTGACCAGAAAATGGCAGTGAAAAAAGCCCAGGCGAAGGCAGAAGCCGCAGCAGCACCCGTGCCCTCTGTAGCGAAGAAAAAACTCAGCTACAAAGATCAGCGTGAACTGGAAATGTTGCCGGCTGAAATTGAAGCGCTGGAAAAAGAGCAAGCTGAGCTTTCTGAAAAACTGGCCGATGGTGCCTGGTTTGTCACCGACGCAGCAGCTGCAACCCAAGCCTCTGAACGTCTCGGCGCAATTGACGAGATCTTGCTGGAAAAAATGGAACGTTGGGATGAACTAGAAAATATGACCAAGGGTTAATTTTCCTCACAATCCACAACTAAGCATCTGTATTCGTACAGATGCTTTTTTATTGATGCACTTTTTATTTCAAAAAGCGCTTCTGCTACACTGCAAACAATTTAGCTTCCAACATCGCATTATGAGTCAAAAGCCCCAGTACCAGCCCGGTGAATTTCAATGGTCATTTTTACTGCCTCAATACTGGACCATCTGGATTAGCATTGTTTTTCTGATGATATTGGCCATTTTACCGTGGGCCATTCAGCATCGCGTGGCCACTTTTCTGGGCGGGCTGGCGTTTAACAGATTAAAATCGCGCCGTGAAACCACGGTCCGTAATCTGGAAGTGTGTTTTCCTGAATGGACACCTGAACAGGTCCAAGAACATGCACGTCAGGTTTTTGTTGACCAAATGATTGGGGTATTTGAAACCCTGAATGCCTGGTACTGTCCGAAATGGTTTGAGGGCCGGGTGTCTATTCAAGGCCTGGAACATATCCAAAATGCCCAGGCAGAAGGCAAAGGGGTCTTGCTCTTAGGTACCCACTCGACTTTACTGGATGCTGGTGGCTATCTGTGTGCTCAATATTTTGAACCAGATGTGGTCTATCGTCCCCAAAACAATCCTTTGCTCGATATGCTGATTTATCGTTGCCGGGCCACCATTTATGCCCACCAGATTGACCATGATGACATGCGCGGCTTAATCCGTAATCTTAAAAATGGCCATGCTATCTGGTATAGCCCAGATCAGGATTTTGGCTTGAAACAAGGCGTCATGGCACCATTTTTTGGCACTCCCGCGGCAACAGTTACCGCCCACCGGCGCTTACTCAAAATCGCCAAAGCCGTCCCTATTCCCTTATATTTTTATCGCAGTGGCGACATTAAAGATCCGCATTACCATGTCCTGATTGAACCGGTGGTCGCTAATCTGCCCAGTGAAAATGAAGTCGATGATGCTACCCGTGTCAATCAGATTATTGAAAAGCAGCTGAGAATTGCTCCCACTCAATATATGTGGTTTCACCGTCGTTTTAAGACCCGCCCGGAAGGCTACGAATCTATTTACTAAATTCCCGATCAAATACAAAGACATCGGCATCGCAACTGCCATTTTCGTGTTTTCCTGGGTTTATTTGCTATAAAAATTATTTTAATTTTCAATTGAATATAAAAGAAAAATATTTAACCCGGGTTTTACATCCTGTAAAACCCGGGTTAATGAGGTTGTGCTTTCACATGTTGGTTTTTTTGTTTTTTGATTTCCCTTTCCGCATCATCTCCATAATGATTTCATTCAGCTTCGTCTTCCTTATGAGAATATCCTTTCTCGACTCCCTGTGCTGATGAGTCCAGAATACGAGATTCCTCCCTAGCTGCCTATTCGCAAGAAGCGTCAACTGCTGTAAGCCATATCCTACACTTTTCCCATAAAACTAGGGATATTTAGCTCCCTCTTTATAAGCCACCGCCACCTCATCAGTGACAGGTTTTTCTTCTTTTTCAGCTTTTTCAATGCCTTCCGCAATTGCTTCATGTGCTTCCTGCTCATCCTCATCGGTTTGTTCCAGCTCTTCCTGTAAATGCTCAAATATCCGTCCCGTTTGTAAAACCAGATAAATCGGAAAGTGGTCTGAACCTATATGTGCTAAACGCTCCATATGCACCAGAGCAAAATCGCGACTATGAAACACATGGTCAAGTGACCAGCGTAATAAGGGATAGTCCGCATGAAAAGTATTAATATAATGCCGCCCGACACGCGGATCAAGTAAGCCACTGATACGCTGGAATAAACGTGTGGTTCTGGACCAAGCTACATCATTCAGGTCACCCATGACTATACAGCTTTCATCCAGATCCTTGATCTGGTCCCCGACAATTAATAATTCCGCATCGCGTAAAGTGGAATCCTTGGCTTCAGTCGGGCTGGGCGGCTTGGGATGCAAACAGTACAGCTGCACGGTCTGGCCAGAACGCAAAGTCGCTGTTGTGTGAATTGAAGGAATATCATCGCTCAGAATAAATTTGACCTCAGTATTACTGAGCTTGAGCTTGCTATATAGATGCATGCCGTACAGATTATCCAACGGCACAGGCACCCGATAAGGATAATCCTGCTCAATTATAGCGAGTGCATCTTGCCAGGCCTGATCCGTTTCCAGAGTTAATACCAGATCCGGTTGCAAAGTCTGAATTTTTTCAATGAGCAGATGATATTTGGTATTGGTGGTCAGTACATTGGAAACGATCAGGGAAATCTGGCGCTGGGGATCCAGCTGATCCTGTCTGACCTGTTTCACCTGCTTTTTCCAGACAAAGGTATAAGGCAGTACCATTTTTAGCTGATAGGCCAAGGCTGCAATCAGCCCGACAAAAATAAGCTGACTCGCCCAACTCCAGGGATGATCGACCGCTAAAAACAGAATAAAAGCAATGAAGCCCAAGACCAGAATTTGCAGGCGTGGAAAGTCTGCGCCACGTATCCACCACTCATCTCGTGGAATAAGCGACCAGAAACTGAGCCAAATAACGACAATAGCGACACTCTGGATAATCCACATCATAAAAATTTACTCTGTACTAAGTTATTATTTTTTCTTAAAGAAAACTGACTTTATCAGTTTTGTATGTATCATAAAGCAGATATTTTTCTCAAGAATATTGATGTTTTGATTGTGTAGCTATTGCAGTTGAATCCCGTTTTGATACACTCGAACATCTTCTGAATTTTTTAACGCACCGAGGCAAAGTGACATGAAAGTAGGTCTGGTCGGTTGGCGCGGGATGGTCGGTTCCGTCCTTATGCAACGTATGGTTGATGAGAATGATTTTGCTCATTTTGAGCCATTCTATTTCTCCACCAGTAATGCAGGTGGTGAAGCACCTGCGTTTGGCGGTAAAACTGCCCCAGCACTTATGGATGCAACAGACATTAACAGTCTGAAGCAGATGGATGTCATTATTACCTGTCAGGGTGGCGACTACACCTCTGAGGTTTTCCCGAAACTGAAAGCCGAAGGCTGGAATGGTTACTGGATTGATGCAGCATCTACCTTACGTATGGCAGATGAAGCCATCATCGTGCTTGATCCTGTCAATATGAATGTCATCAAAGACGGTCTAGTCAAGGGCACCAAAGTATTTGTGGGGGGTAACTGTACGGTTTCCCTGATGCTGATGGGCATAGGCGGTCTGTTCCAGAACAATCTGGTGGAATGGGCAACCTCAATGACCTATCAGGCTGCATCTGGTGCAGGCGCGCAGAATATGCGTGAACTGATCACCGGCATGGGTTATTTATATAATAATACCAAAGAGTTGCTGGATGACCCACGCTCACCAATTCTGGATATTGATTCGAAAATCGCAGAATTGCAACGTGGTGAAGGCTTCCCGTCTGCTAACTTCGGTGTGCCTCTGGCGGGCTCCCTGATTCCATATATCGACAAACAGCTGGAAAGCGGTCAGTCGAAAGAGGAATGGAAAGGCCAGGTAGAAACTAACAAGATTTTGGCTAACCAGCAAATTGTTCCTATTGATGGTCACTGTGTTCGTATCGGTGCTATGCGCTGTCACTCCCAGGCATTGACGATCAAGCTGAAAAAAGATGTGCCATTAAACGAAGTGGAAGACATCATCCGTCAATCAAATGACTGGGCGAAAGTTGTGCCAAATACACGTGAAGCATCAATGAGCGACCTTACCCCTGTGGCTGTCACTGGTACCTTGAGTGTTCCGGTTGGCCGTCTGCGCAAGCTAAACATGGGCAAAGAATATCTTGGCGCGTTCACTGTAGGTGACCAATTGCTGTGGGGTGCTGCTGAGCCTTTACGTCGTATGTTGCGTATTCTGATTGACTATAAAAATGCTTAATCGCATTTAAGTCATAAATTCTAAAAGCCGGTCTTTATTGATCGGCTTTTTTGTGTAAGTATTATGTAAACATTTTACAAAAAACAAACATCCCGTTAATCTATGATTTTTCGCTATGCGATAATGACTGAGCTCACGATTAAGATGACTGTATATAACAAATTAAAACTTGCCATTTTAGCCATTATTGCTTCACAGACCAGTTATGCGATTAATGTGGATCCCGTACAAGTCCAGTCCGCACCTGGGGAGCTGCTGTATGCAGAAATGACCTTCCGACAATCTGATATCAATACCCCGCTTGAAGTCAGTCTGGCTACACCAGAAGATCTGATCGCCATGGGCGCTGTACATCAGCCACCGGGTCATTTGAATTTCTTTACTCGCCGTAATAGCAACGGAACCGGGGTCATTACCATCACCTCATCACGTCCGGTGACCGATCGTGAGCTGAATATTATTGTCAAGATCAAGGAAGGAAATGCAGCTCGTTTGCAGCATATCCGAACCTCGCTGCAGACCAAAACAGATTTATTGCAAGCCAGCCTGAAACAAAATGAGCATACGCTGTCCCCGGTCATGGTCGCCAGCGAAAAAGATATTGCCTTGAACTTGCCGGTGAGTACCCAGCATCATCCTGCGCCGCAAACAGCCCCTCCTACAGAAAAATCTCTGGTAGTACAATCAACGACACCTCCACCTCTATCGAGCAGCTCGATTCCCAAAGCAATTACAATGCCTCATGCGGTTCAGCCTGAGCAGACAGCCACAGCTGAGTCGCAGAAGGTCGCAACTCAACCTGTAGTGGATTCTGATGGCCGAGCTACTCCAGCACAGGCTTTAGCACAAACAGATACCACCCAATCTCAGGCCTCACTAGATCCGCTGGTCCAGAAATATCAAAAAGAGTTGGCACAAAAACAGGCACAGGCAGCACCTACTCAAGCCAAAGCCCCGCCTAAAACAACAGCCTCTCAGGTTGCCAGCTATGTGGTGCAGTCCAATGAATCTCTCTGGAGCATTGCCTCACGGATTGCTCAGGAACAGCAACGTCCTGTACATGAAATCATGCAACAAGTGAAAGAACGTAATGACCATGCCTTTATCGGTGGTAACGTGAATCGCCTGCGTAAAGGTGCAGCCTTGAATCTGGATGGTATTGGCACAGTATCGGCAGTGAAAGTGGCAAACCCCAAGCAGGTTGAGGCTCCTACACGCCCTGCTGCGAAAACCAAATACCGTCTGAATGAGGCAGAAATGAGCTTGGTGGCTGAGAACCAGAACAATTCCAGCCATGTTTCTGCAAATCAGAACACAGAACAACAGCAAACTTCAAAAGAGTTGTCATTAAAAGTTATGACAGCCCGAGAAAAAACCGTTAAATTACAGAGAAACGTAACTGAATTAGAATTGGCTCTCAATCAGAAGGATCACAAAATTCAATTATTAAATGCCCGTCTTGCTCAACTGCAACAACAGCTGAAAGCACAACAGGTAGATAAGAAGCCAACTCATTAAAAAGTTATACATGAAGATTTATTTGGAATAGGCGAACACCAACGCTCTTCTATTCTTTAAGGGGTAATAACATGCTGATTTATGTGATTCCATTAGTAATATTGATCATTGTTTTGCTGGTTTTCAAAAAACGGCAAGATGCTCAGGCAGCAGATCAGGCAAAAACCAAAACGGTGAAGGCAAAGAAGCCAGCTACAGCTTCTAAGGTTACCCCGCAAAAAACCAAGGTGGTAGAGCCAGTAACCGCGAAAAAGACGGTTACACCGCTCTCTGACGATACCCGTAAAAAGATTGAAACCCTGATTCAGGAACGGAATTTCTTTTCAGCCGAAGCTAACATTAATCAGGCTTTAAATCGGGATAACTCCCAACATGAACTGTATTTACTCTTGCTTGATATTCATATCTTGCAAAAAGATGAATTTGCGATCTCTCAACTGATTAACCATATTCGCTCTTTAGAGCTGGATGATATTTTAACCCAAGCTGAAGCTAAGCAAAGTGAATATGCAAAAGCAGCAAATGCTGTTCAAGAAACTATTGATTTTCAAAGCGTACAGCCACAAACTGTGACAGCACAGGATAATGCAGCGGCTCAGAGTGCCTTTGATAGTCTGGTTGCTCTAACACCCTCTAATGAGCAGGCATTTGAACAGTTACAGCAGGAATTACAGCCAGGTAAACCGGCCGTCGCCTCTGAACCTGTACCCGACATCCAACCTCTGGAATTTAACTTTGAACCTGCTAGTGCTGCGACTAAAACCCTGCCAGTAGAAGACACATCTGCACCAGCAGCCAATAGCTTAGATTTTAACTTTCAAGATGCGGCTCCAGTTGAAGATATTAAGAGCACACCAGAAGCAGCAAGCGAACCAGCACCCGGTCTGGACTTTAAATTAGAGCTTGAACCTGCGGCAAATGTAGAGCCGACAGTGGTTACGCCATCGAATGAAGAGATTCAACCTTTAGATTTCTCTTTCTCATTGGATACACCTGCGACAGAAGCTGAAAAAACCACTGAAGCGCAGGTTGAATTTGACCTGTCAAATCTGACTACTCCTGTTGCAAGCGAAGTACCTGCGGAAACTTCTGGACTGGACTTTAAATTCGATAACCCTGAAACTGAAAAGCCAGTACCGGCTGCGACAGTAGTTAATTTTGAAATTCCTGCTCCTCCTGCTCCAGCAGCAACAGATCAAGGTGATCCACTGGTACAATCGTTTCCGGAATTAAGTGAGGTGAATGAAGCCGAGTTGAACCTCGAACTTGCCGAGCAATATATTCAATTAGGCGCTTATGCAGCCGCACGTGAAGTCATTGCAGAATCTGAAAATGAATACAGTCCTGAACAGCAGCAGCAGGCTGAGCAGTTACTGAATAGAATCGCTTCTTAAAATATTTCGATTTACACTAAAGCAGTCAGATTTGGCTGCTTTTTTTATGATGAAAAATAATATTGCATTAATTTATATGGGCGGTACTTTCGGATGTGTGGGCGATCCGCTTGCTCCCATGTCGGCTGAGCTTTTCCTGCCTAAGCTTGAGCATCTACTGCATCAAGACTATGCTGTACAATGCTATCGTGCACCCGTCATTAAAGACAGTAGCGCCTGTACAGCCGCAGACTGGCTGCAACTGGTACAGTTCATTCAAGAGCTGCAATTACAGGAAATCCGGTATTTTATCATCATTCATGGCACAGACACGCTCAGTTATGCCAGTGCTGTGCTGGCCCATTGTCTGGCCCAGTCTGCGCATGTGATATTGACCGGCAGCCAGTATCCCCTGCTCAATGTTCAGGGAGATGCGATCCGCGAATTTAGTGATGCTTTAGACAACCTGAGATTTGCCTTAGAGTCAGTGCTTCAGTCCCCCCCGGGCGTTTATCTGGCCTTTCACCAACAACTGCTGCACGCGCAAACAGCATTAAAACAACATACCACTGAACTGAATGCGTTTACCGGCTTAAAGTCGCATATTCCCCTTCAGCCTTCACAGCAAGTGTATCGGGTCACCCTTCAGGATATTGAAAAAGCTGCCGGCTTTAACTGCATGAGCATCATGATGCAGCCGATTGATTTAAGTCAGCAGTTAGCTAATCTGCGTAACCTTCTGCAATGGCCTCCGCATTTTCTGTTTCTGCAGGGCTTTGGAACAAGCAACCTGGCCGTAAACCAGGCTCTGGTTACGCTTATTGATCAACTTTATGCACAAGGCTGTATTTCGGTACTCACCACCCAGGTCCCATTTGGCGCGACCGACCAGCGCTATGCCATTGCCGAATGGGTCCATGAATGCCAGATTTTACTCAATGACAGTTATGGACATGCCGATCTGTATGCAAAAGCCCTGAAAATGTATTTACAATACGAGACTGTAGAACAATGGCATCGCCATTGGTACGATTAGTCAGGGTTTGAGGTCTATATGCAACGTTTTGCAGTCGGGATTGAGTTTTCTGGAGCCAACTATCGGGGGTGGCAAACGCAGCAGCCGGGCGTAGCTAGTGTGCAGGAAACTATTGAAAAAGTACTCTCGAAAGTCGCCAATGAACCTGTCACTTTGCATGGTGCGGGTCGCACAGATGCCGGAGTACATGCCACAAATCTGGTTGCGCATTTTGATAGCTGTGCAATACGCTCTCTTCATGGCTGGCTACGTGGCTGTAACAGCCAGCTTCCGAAAGATATTTCGATCCAGTGGATCAAAGAAATAGATCAAAATTTTCATGCGCGCTTTAAGGCCCAGGCCCGCCGTTATCGTTATATTGTCTACAATCATCCCGTACGTCCCGCCTTGCTGCATAAGCAGGTGACCCATATTTACGATGCGCTGGATGTGGACAAGATGGTACAGGCTGCAACGAAGTTTGAAGGCACGCATAATTTTGAAAGCTTTCGTGCCGCCGCCTGTCAATCCAGGCAGCCAGTCCGCCATGTCAGCCATTGCCGTCTGATCCGGCATGGTCAATATCTGGTCCTTGATATTCAGGCCGATGGCTTCCTGCACCATATGGTGCGTAATATCATGGGCTGTTTACTGGAAATTGGTCAGGGCATGTATGATATTGACCATATTGATAGCATTTTCGCAGCTGAAGACCGTAAAGCTGCTGGGATTACCGCTGCCCCGGATGGTCTATATTTTATCCAGGCTGAATATCCGCAACAATTTGATTTGCCCCAAGTTCCTTTAGGGCCGCATTGGCTTAACCTGCCAGAATAATCTTAAAAATTTTGACCTTCCCTAATCCTTCCTATCAGCAACTGCATACCGGCCAAAATAAAGGAATAAAAATCCCTCATGTTAGGAGGGACTTAGGGAGGTAACTTAACGCTGTTTGCGCTTACGATATTCTACTGGGGTCTCATTGGTCCAGCGTTTAAAAGCCCGATAGAATGTACTCGGCTCTGAAAAGCCGGTCAGATAGACAATCCGTTCAACACTCTCATTGGTGCCAGCGAGCAAACGTTTGGCCAGACGACAGCGATAATCTGAAAGAATCTGCTGAAAGCTGGTATTGGCTTCACTGAGCTGGGTTCGCAAACGGCGTGGCGTAATATTCAGCTGTGCCGCCACCGTTTCCAAAGTGGTTTCGCCACTTTCCAGGGTGGAACCAATCGCACGGCGTACTTCCCCCACCAGATCATAGCGTGCCAGTTCCTGCAACTTTTCAATGGCTAACTGCTCATGCAGCTGTAACAGTTCCGGTTCTGCCTGCCACAGTGGATAATCGAGAATACTGGGATCAAAATATAATCGGGTTTCTTTTTGTCCTAGGCTGACCGGACATTCATAAACACGGAAATATTCATCATCGGTTGCCCCTCTGGAAAAGTTAAAGTCGATATAAATCGGTTCAAAGCGTCCTTCTGTAATAAATTTAAAGAAGCGCAGCACGCCTGACATTGCACATTCGGTAAAATGCCGGTTAACCAGACTTTCTGGAAAACGCTGTTCTCCATTACTCAGATAGCAGCGATCATCCTCAATGACCAGTTTAGCATCAAAGGCATCACTGATCAGACGCTGATAGGCCAGTGCCCGCTTAAGCCCTTCGCCAAAGTTTTCAGAAGAGATAAACAGATGTTCAATCACTTGCCCTCGATAAAGCGGTAAATGCTCCCCCAGATGTAAGCCGATATCTGGATCCTTACTGACTTCTTCTGCGGCAACCCAGAAGGCATACTGAGCACTTAATGGAGTACGATCATTGGCCTCCACCTGATTTAAAGCCACTCCGGCTTTGCTCAAAAGCTCTTCTGTAGGTAACCCTGCACGACGAATTGCCTGATAACCTAAACGCAATACGACGGATGCATCCGTTAGCTGACTCACTCAAAAACCTTCCTTGTATGTACTTCATTTATACTTAAAAAGATTAAAATTAGATTAACTGCGATTGACCAAACTGACAACACAAACTCGCATTTTTTTAGTTAAAACTTTTGTACACCGCTTTGCTTGTTTTACTGACAGATGATCAGTCTACCGCCCGTTTCATCTTGCTTTTCGCAAAAAAATTGCCTATAATTTGCGCCTTTCCAATTTATTCATTCAGGTAGGCTATGGCCAATAAAGAGGAACTCATCGAGTTCGAAGGCGTTGTCACCGAGACGCTTCCTAATACTATGTTCCGTGTACGTTTAGAGAACGGTCACGAAGTGATTGCCCACATTTCAGGTAAAATGCGTAAACACTATATTCGTATTTTGACTGGCGATAGTGTGAAGGTAGAAATGACTCCTTATGATTTGACTAAGGGTCGTATCACTTATCGTGCACGCTAAGTTTGAGCGGAAGCAAAAAGCCACTTTTTAGTGGCTTTTTTTGTCCCTGATGACTTTTTTATACCCGATATATCTGAAAAATTTTGCCGAATCTGTAGAGCACTTCACTATTTTCTATTAAATCATCATCAACTTAAAAACTATAAAACCAATAGTTGGCCCTGATCGCTCTAAAGCCAGCTCAGCATTTGTCTAAACGCCAGATGATGCAATTGGCCGTCTGCCAAATTACAACAATACCACTTCCCAACTTTACTATAATTTTCATATCGCCCTGATGGGAGTGAAATTATGTTATTTGCTTATCCAAAGGCAGCCAGCTCGCTTGGCTTATTCACTGCTCTGCTATTCTCCTTGAGCGCCTGCACTTCTCCTCTCAGCAGCTCTCAAATGGATCGGGAAGCTTATCTACAGAGCTTTATTGGGCAAAGTAGCGAGCTGATTGACCAGAATCTGGACTTGAAACGTTTAGGCTATCAGCAGATCAGCGGGCCGCATCTGAGCGAGCAACAACTCAGCTATATTGTACAGCGTCCCCTCACTATTCCTTTGCCCATTGCCCAGTTTCCAGCAGCAGGTACAGGCGCTGTCCCAATACCGACCAATATCAGCCCTGTGACTGGTTATGATGTCAATCTGCAATGCAAGATCAGCTTTCTGCTTAAAAACAATATTGCCACTGCAGTTCGTACTACTGGCCGCACCTGCTGACAGGTTAAATCTGTGTGCATAAAAAACGCAGCTTGAGCTGCGTTTTTTTCACCCTATCTGATTTAGTTCAAGGCAGCGACGACAGCTTGGCCCATTTCCACTGTACCCACTTTCTGCATGCCTTCAGACATGATATCAGTCGTACGCAGACCTTGATCCAGTACATTACCAACTGCATCTTCAATGGCTTTTGCCGCCTCTTCTGCACGGAAGGTGTACCGTAGCATCATCGCCACAGATAGAATCGTCGCTAAGGGGTTAGCAATATTCTGACCCGCAATATCAGGCGCCGAACCATGACAAGGCTCATACATTCCTTTGCCGTTTTCATCCAAGGATGCCGATGGCAACATACCGATTGAACCGGTCAGCATCGCGGCTTCATCAGACAGGATGTCACCAAACAGGTTCCCGGTCACGATCACATCAAACTGTTTTGGCGCACGTACCAGTTGCATGGCGGCATTATCGACATACATATGTGAAAGGTTGATATTTGGATAGTGTTCTTCTTTCAATGCCGTAACAGTTTGCTTCCAAAGCTCGGTGACTTCCAGCACGTTGGCTTTATCTACCGAACACACTTTACCGCCACGTAAACTGGCCATTTCAAATGCAACTTTGGCAATACGCTTGATTTCAGATTCTGAATAGACATCAGTGTTATAACCCTGCTTCTCGCCATTTTCCAATTCACGGATACCACGTGGCTGACCGAAGTAAATACCACCGGTTAATTCGCGCACAATCAGAATATCCAGACCTGCCACAATCTCAGGCTTTAAACTTGAAGCATCAGCCAGTTGCGGATAAAGAATCGCTGGACGCAGGTTGGCAAATAAATTCAGTTCACTGCGTAATTTTAACAGGCCACGTTCAGGACGGATCGAGCGTTCAATGTTATCCCATTGAGGACCACCCACTGCACCCAGCAAAATCGCATCAGCTTTTTTGGCCTGCTCAGAGGTTACTTCCGGATAAGGCGAACCATGCGCATCAATCGCAGCACCACCGAGTAAGCCCTGTTCCCATGTTAAACCCAGATTAAATTTTTCATTAACTCGTGTCAGCACCTGTTCTGCGGCTTTTACGATTTCAGGACCAATACCGTCACCAGCTAAAATCAAAATTTGTTTAGACATGAGATTTTCCATTTATAGGGTCAGGCAGGTGCCTGAGGGGTTAAATTTTTCTTTCTACAAACTCTGCAATCCCGGTGACTGCGTTATAAGGTTTGCAAAAACGACGAATGGTTTTCTGCTCCTGTAGTAAATCCACACAAAGCGGATCTGGTGCAGAGGCATTTAATAAACTTTTATTGTGTGCTTTACGCTCACGATACATTTTAAAGGTATAGTTCTGGTTGGCCTTGAAACGCTGGAACAGGTGTAGGGTTTCGGCCTTATCCTTGCTAATCGGATAAAAACGTACCACCAGTTCATGCTGTCCTGCAGGTACCGATAAATAAATCGGGTTCGCCTGCTTCAGGTTTTCGGCCTGCAAGCGCACCAGATTCTGCTTCATCGCTTCGGCACTGATTCGGCCATTGCCGGCATGGACAATCGGGGTTTCATTCCAACGCTCAAACTGACAGTCCGATGTTCCAGCACAGTAAATCCGGGCATGGGATGGATTTGGCGTATTATCCTGTCCATGCTTGAGTTTCAGGGTATCGATACTTTGACACGCGCCCAACAGCATCGATACTGCAGTTAAAGCAAGCCACTGTTTCCAATCATTTGCCATAAGATCTGTCTTACCCATCAAAAAACTCAATAATCTTTTGATATTAGCAAGGGTCAAGCAGTCATGCCATGATAATTTTTACTGTTTTATGGCTGAATTTCAGCAAATACCCATGGGCGTGATTGCTTGGTTTTTTCTTCATAGGCACGAATATCATCTGCTGCCTGTAAAGTTAAACCAATATCATCCAAACCATTCAACAAACAATGCTTGCGGAATGGATCAACTTCAAATTTAAAAGCCTCACCCGCTGGGGTACGAACTTCCTGCGCTTCCAGATCAATGGTCAACCGATAACCTTCGCTCGCCGCACATTCTTTAAATAATTGATCTACAATTTCTTCAGACAAAATGACCGGCAACATGCCATTTTTAAAGCTGTTATTAAAGAAAATATCAGCATAGCTTGGTGCAATCACGGTGCGGAAGCCATACTCTTCCAAAGCCCAGGGTGCATGTTCACGACTTGAACCACACCCAAAGTTAGCCCGAGAAATTAAGATCGTTGCACCTTGATAACGCGGCTGGTTCAACACAAAATCTGGATTGATAGGACGTTTTGAATTGTCTTGACCCGGATAGCCTTCATCCAGATAACGTAATTCATCAAATAAGTTATCGCCAAAACCTGTACGTTTGATCGATTTCAAAAACTGCTTTGGAATGATTAAATCGGTATCCACATTGGCACGGTCTAATGGTGCAACGATACCCTGTTCAACGGTATATTTTTTCATGATTATTTCCCAATGAATCCGTAACCTCTCCCTCATCCTCTCCCCACCTAAGGGGGTATTCCTTCTCCCTCAGGGAAGGTTGGAATGAGGTCTTAAATTAGAATGAACGCACATCCACAAAGTGACCGGCAATGGCGGCAGCAGCGGCCATCGCTGGACTCACCAGATGAGTACGACCGCCATTGCCCTGACGACCTTCGAAGTTACGGTTAGAGGTGGACGCACAATGTTCACCCGGTTGCAATTTGTCAGCATTCATTGCCAAACACATTGAACACCCCGGTTCGCGCCATTCAAAGCCCGCTTCAATCAAGATTTTGTCCAAACCTTCAGCTTCAGCTTGGGCTTTGACCAAACCAGAACCTGGAACCACCATGGCCTGTTTAATGCTACTGGCCACTTTTTTGCCTTTCGCAACTTCAGCGGCTGCACGAATGTCTTCAATACGCGAGTTGGTACAAGAACCAATAAACACACGGTCTAATTGAATGTCCGCCAAGGCTTGACCTGCGGTTAAACCCATATAGTTATATGCACGGGTCCAGTCATTGCGTTGCACCTCATCTCTGGCCTGTTCCAACGTTGGAACAGCAGCAGACACAGGAATCACCATCTCAGGAGAAGTTCCCCATGATACTTGTGGTTCAATCTCTTCGCCTTGTAACACGACTACTGTGTCAAAGTGCGCACCTTCATCAGAATGTAAGGTATTCCAATACGCAACTGCAGCCTCCCACTGTTCGCCTTTCGGTGCATAAGGACGGCCTTTCACATATTCAATCGTTTTGTCATCGACAGCCACCATACCCACACGCGCCCCGCCTTCAATGGCCATGTTACAGACTGTCATACGACCTTCCATGGACATATCACGGAACACTTGACCGCCAAACTCAATCGCGTGACCTGTACCACCTGCGGTCCCAATTTTACCAATAATGGCCAAGACCACGTCTTTCGGAGTAACGCCCTGACCCAACTTGCCGTCCACGCGGACCAGCATGTTCTTCATTTTCTTTTGAACCAAGCACTGGGTAGCCAATACATGTTCAACTTCTGAAGTTCCAATGCCATGAGCCAAACAGCCGAATGCGCCATGTGTTGCAGTATGCGAGTCACCACAGACCACCGTCATCCCCGGCAAGGTCAATCCCTGTTCTGGACCGACAACGTGAGCAATCCCTTGGCGAATATCGTTAATATCAAACTGCACTACATTAAAGGTCTTACAGTTATCATCCAAGGTTTGGACCTGAATGCGTGAAGTATCATCTTCAATCCCGGCAATTCCTTCAGAACGCTCTTTGGTTGAGGTCGGAACGTTATGGTCAGGAGTCGCCACGTTGGCACTTAAACGCCAAGGCTTACGGCCCGCAAGCTGCAAGCCTTCAAATGCCTGTGGAGAAGTCACTTCATGCAATAAATGGCGGTCGATATACAGTAATGCAGAGCCATCATCTCGTTGTTTTACTAAATGGTCATCCCACAATTTGTCATACAAAGTCTTTGCTTTTTGGTTGTCGCCTGCCATGTCGATGTGCTCCACTGGACTGGGTAATTCTTTCATTGATATTGATTATAACCACGTTTTTGCATAAATCTAATTTATCGTTTTTATTAATTAAAAAACCTTTTGGAATATTTTAAACCTGTTTTACTCAGCGCCTGATCTGCTTAAACGCAAAGATTTTAAGTAAGTTTTCAGGAGTTTCACTGCCTTTATACTCTCATTCTCCCCCTAGTTTGCTTTCTATTTTCCGTATGAATTTAGCTGTTTTCTGCCACCTTTTATCTTCTGTAAGAACCATCATTCAATAAACCAATAATCATTAATCAGAATTTCTTTTTTACTTTTTAAATGATAATAATTATCATTTAATGAACTCCAGTCTTTAGTGGTGATCGGCATGGCTCGCATTCAACATTTTATCCACAGCAACCAGCGTATTTTCAAAAAGACCTTAAGTTATTACCTCATGCACATTACGGTCGCCATGCTCGTTACTTATGTAGTCACCGGTAATGTATGGATGGCAATCACTCTCAGCTTACTTGAACCGACTGTGCAAACCTTTGCTTTCTTCTTTCATGAACAGATATGGAATCGAAAAGGCCAGAAACAGGCCCCCACGCAAGACATTAAAGCTTAAGCCTAGTCCAGAGTAGTTGTGAGCTGGGGGTGCCAATCGCCACCACCTCCGCCACAACTACTGCAACAACGGTCACAATGACTCGTGGCAGATCCTGAATCATGACAACGTTTATGGAGAGCGTCCGCTAAAGAAGATCAATTGCTCCTCGATACCTCTGAAAGTTCAGCCGGATCATCTCTCTGCGAAATACAAAGCAGTGGATGGATGCACAGGCAGATGTCTCTTATCGAGAGGATTAGATGAATCTTGCAGACGTGTCCCAATGCGCTGAGAAAAAGTTTATTTATTAAAAAACATTCAAATATGAACAAGCTGGCCAATTAATTTTAAATTTACATAATTTCACTTTGATTTATTCCCAAATAATTACAATAATAAAATTAAGTATGAAAATTCTTTATAGGTAATCAAAATGAATCTCGCAGCCTTTGAAGCCTTTGTAAAAGTTATGGAAACCGGCTCAATTTCCCTAGCTGCAGATCAGCTTTTTATTACCCAGCCTGCCGTGACCAAACGTATTCATAGTCTGGAAGACTATTTTGGGGTCAAGCTGTTTGAGTCTGCTGGCCGCGGCGTACAGGCCACCCATGCCGCCCATTCACTGCTGCCTAAAGTCAAAAACTGGCTGAACGAGCTGGGAGATATTCATTATACCCTGAGCCATGAACAGGGTCAGATACAGGGAAAATTAAAGATTGGCACCAGCCATCATATTGGCCTGCATCATCTGCCGAGCCATTTACGTAACTATGTGCAGCAGTATCCGGATGTCACTCTGGATGTACATTTTGTCGATTCTGAACAGGCGCATGAACAGGTGATTGCCGGTGACCTGGAGCTGGCATTTCTCACCTTGCCGCCGCGTGGCAATGAACGCCTGAACTATGTCACCATCTGGAATGATCCTCTGGTTTTTGTGGCAGCCCCGTTTCATCCTCTGGCCCAGCAAAAAAAACTGAGTCTGGAAGATTTACTCAATTACCCCAGCCTGTTGCCCTCTTCACAGACCTATACCTCGCAGATAACGCTGGCCGAGTTTGAAAAACGTGGTATCAAACCTAAAGTTACCATGAGCAACAACCCACTGGAATCGATCCGCATGCTGGTATCCATCGGGCTGGGCTGGTCAGTTTTACCCAAAACCCTGGTTAATCATGATTTGCAGCAACTGGATATTAATCTGCAAATGAACCGCAGTCTGGGCATGGTCTGGCATCCGGGCCGAACCCAGTCCAAAGCGGCGGAAGCCCTGGTACAACTGATGCAAAATCCTGCGCTCTAAATCTGACTCTGCTCTGCTGCATTTATGGCGATGCAGCATTTTGTTACCGAATACCTCGCATCTCATGATGGCTTTAGAGTACTTTTAAGATAAACAAATTCATTTAATACAATGAATACTTAAAATGTATTTGAAGGGACGGACCGGATGCAGCTTCATTCTTATTCCAAAACCTTATCTGCTACGGCACAAGACAGAACTGATGAAGCTGAGCTGTGGCAGTCTCTCAGGCCCAGCCTCAAACCTACGTCGCATCTTGACTTTAAAGATGAGTACAGCGCGCGCAAGGTCTTGCGTGAGTATTTTCTGAATACTTTCGATACCTATGAGCAGTTATTTGACTGTCTAAAAAATGATGAAGCCTATTATCATAAACCCATCTCTTTACGCCATCCGCTGATTTTTTATTTTGGTCATACGGCGACTTTTTTCATTAATAAATTATTATTGGCCAAACTTGTCCAGGAACGCCTGAATCCACGCTTTGAAAGCCTTTTCGCTATTGGGGTCGATGAAATGAGCTGGGATGATCTGGATGAGCAGAATTATGATTGGCCAAGTGTGCAGGCCGTTCGTGATTACCGGCATCAGGTTCGCGCCCTGATCCTGAATATTCTGGAGCATGCACCCTTAACGCTTCCCCTGAACTGGCAACATCCCTGGTGGACCATCATCATGGGGATTGAGCATGAGCGTATTCATCTGGAAACCTCATCAGTGCTGATTCGCCAACATCAATTACACTATGTGCAAAATCATCCGTTGTGGCGTGCCAATGTGATCACCGGCATTGCTCCCGAAAACCGCCTGCTGGCCGTTCCTGCTGGACCGGTCATTTTAGATAAAGATTTTCACAGCCCCTTTTATGGCTGGGACAATGAATATGGCCATCATCATGCCGACATTCCAGCCTTTGAGGCGGCGCAATATCTGGTGTCGAATCAGGAATTCTTAGAGTTTGTCGAAGCAGACGGCTATCAACATCCCGATTACTGGAGTGAAGAAGGACAGCAATGGTTAGAGTTTTCTCAGGCGACCCATCCCACCTTTTGGGTCAAGACTGAACTTGGCTGGTTCCTGCGGCTGATGCTGGAAGAGGTTCTCATGCCTTGGGACTGGCCGGTAGAGGTAAATTATCATGAAGCCAAAGCTTTCTGTCAGTGGAAATCACAGCAGCTCGATCAGCCGATTCGTCTGCCCACCGAAGATGAATGGTATCGGCTCTATACTGTGTCGGGTCTGGACCCGACTCTACCGAGTCCGGCACAGGCCAATATCGAACTGAAGTATGCACCCCACTCCTGCCCGGTTGATCAGTTTCAGCAGGGCGATTTTTATGATGTTCAGGGCAACGTCTGGCAATGGACCGAAACTGCCATTTATCCGTTTGAAGGCTTTCAGGTACATCCTTTTTATGATGATTTTAGTACCCCTACTTTTGATGGCCAGCATCACCTGATTAAAGGCGGCTCCTGGATTTCAGCGGGAAATGAGGCCTTACACAGTTCACGTTATGCCTTTAGACGGCATTTTTTCCAGCATGCCGGTTTTCGTTATGTGGCAGCCACGGATGCCTTACCACAATTCCAGTCGCAGTATGAAAGTGATCAGCTGGTCTCGCAATATCTGGAATTCCAGTATGGCGCTGATTATTTCAATGTTTCCAATTTTGCCCAGACGCTGGTCAATCTGGCGCGTCCTTATTTCCAAGCCACGCCCTGCCACAAAGCACTTGATGTCGGCTGTGCCACCGGACGTGCCAGCTTTGAACTGGCACGTGATTTTGATCAGGTCACCGGGCTGGACTTTTCCGCACGGTTTATCCAGATGGGCGTAAAACTGATTCAGGAAGATCGCCTGCACTACCGCATTCCAGTCGAAGGTGACCTGATGGAGGATAAAAGCTTTAGCTTAAAGGAACTAGGACTGGCGCAGCACAAATCCAGAGTTGAATTCTTCCAGACCGATGCCTGTAATCTGAAACCGCATTTTAAAGAATATGATTTTATTCTGGCTGCCAATCTGCTGGACCGCCTGCATCATCCCAAAGCTTTCCTGAAGGAGATTTATAAACGCCTGAATATCGGTGGAATCCTGATGCTGAGTTCGCCCTATACCTGGATAGAAGACCATACGGCGCACAGTGAATGGCTGGGCGGTTTTGTACAAGATGGAAAAGCCTTAACCACACTCGAAGGAATTTCGGCGCTTCTCAATGAACATTTCGAGCTGCTGGCTGAACCGCAGGATGTGCCCTTTGTCATTCGTGAAACTGCACGTAAATATCAGCATAGTCTGGCGCAGCTCACGATCTGGAAACGCACTCATTAATCTAGTCCAAGACCAGAAGTTTTTTAGTAAAAATTAAAAAAAAGAGGAAGATACCAGGTCTTCCTCTTTTTTCTTTCTAAGCCCTTAAAATGGCTTAACGGGTTGTTTCATGTAAGGATTCATTGAGCTGATCGACTACAATCGCCCATTCTCCATCTGATGCAATTTTTTCTGTCAGAAACTGACGTTGAGCTTCATTCCAGAAAGGAGCTTCCAGTAAGGTCAGATCTTTATGTAACTGGTGCTCGTGAATAAATTTGGCAATTCCTTCTTCACTTGAATCCAGACCTAACTGTGCAAATAAATGTGTCATACGCGGTCGAACTAGAGTCATATTCAGCACCTCAGCTTTTGCTATTGTTATCATGTTATGGCTATTTTGTGTCCCTGAGCATAGCATGTTTGTTCCGGCACACGCAGCCTAAAAAGTACTGCGACTTTCGTCCTAGTGGGCATAAAAAAGCACAACCGGCGTTGTGCTGTAGCACTACAATAAATTAAATTGACCAGTCCTGAATGTCCCAGCCCTGCTCAATGGCAAGCGCTTTCAGGCGGTCATCCGGATTGACAGCAATGGCATGGTCAGCATACTCCAGCAGGAAACGGTCATTAATCGAATCAGAATAGGCCCAGGACTCTTGCACCTGACGGCCTGCCAGCCACTGATCCAGACGTGCCAGCTTGCCTTGCTGATAGCAGGCAATATTAATCACCTTGCCGGTATATTTACCCTCCACCCTTTCAGCATTGGTGGCAATAATCTCGCTAATGCCAAATTCCTGGAAAATAGGCGCGGTAATAAAGTCCGACGTCGCGGTAATTCCCACAATTTCATGGCCAGCCTCCTTATGATGCTGAATGGCTTTAAAACCCTCCGGACGCATTTGCGGGCGAATCACTTTTTGCATGAACAATTGATGTAATTCGGTCAGATAATCCTGCTCATGTTGGGTTAGAAACTGGAATACAAATTCGTTATAGGCAATCGGGTCCAGCTGGCCTTTTTTATAATCTTCATAAAATTTATCGTTTATGGCGCGATGCTGAACTGGATCAACCAGACCTTCATGAACCAAAAACTCTCCCCAAGAATGATCTGAATCAGTATTTAACAAGGTGTGATCGAGATCAAATAGTGCCAATTTCATGAAAATACTCGTAAAAACTGAAATTTAAGAAAAAATTTGTAAATCTATCTCCGCTAGTCGATAGAAATTCGTTAAGATCATAACAATTTTAACATTTTTAAACTTTGCTTTTTGTGTGCAGGATAAAGAAATAAACATCCCCCAGAAGCAAAGGCATAAATTAAACAAATTTTTTAGGTAGCCAAATGATCGACTCTGAAGGTTTCCGACCGAATGTCGGGATCATTTTGGCAAACGATGCTGGACAGGTTTTATGGGCAAAACGCATTGGTCATAATGCATGGCAATTTCCACAGGGCGGGATCCAATTTGGAGAAACTCCCGAGCAGGCACTCTATCGTGAGCTGAGAGAAGAAGTTGGCTTACTGCCTGAACATGTCCAAATAGTTGCGCAAACCAAAGGCTGGTTGCGTTATCGTTTGCCACACCGCTATATACGTACGGATTCAGATCCGGTATGTATCGGTCAAAAGCAAAAGTGGTTTTTACTCAAATTGACGGCGCCGGTACAGCACATTCAGTTGAACCTGTCCGACCCACCAGAATTTGATCAGTGGCAATGGGTCAGTTATTGGTATCCATTGGGCCAGGTTGTGAATTTTAAACGTGATGTTTATCGCAAGGCAATGATCGAGTTGTGCCAGCAGCTCCCACAGCAAAAACCTTAAAAAATCGCATCAATATGCAGATTTTTTGGCTGGCTATTGTTATAAATAAGTATCCGATTAAAATTCTGAGTATGACGGAGCAGAACTGATGTCAAATATGCAACTGGACACTTTAAGACGCATTGTTCAAGAAATCAATGCCTCGGCCAGTTTGCATGAATCTCTCGAGATTATGGTCAATCATGTGGCTGCCGCCATGCATGTGGATGTCTGCTCCATCTATCTACTGGATGAACGCAACCAGCGTTATCTATTGATGGCTTCTAAGGGTCTAAACTCTGAGTCTGTCGGTCATGTCTCCTTGCATACCAGTGAAGGTCTGGTGGGTCTGGTCGGGCAGCGTGAAGAAATCGTCAACCTTGATAATGCCTCCAAACACGAACGCTTTATGTACCTGCCCGCAACCGGAGAAGAGATTTATAACTCTTTTCTCGGCGTGCCGGTCATGTACCGTCGCAAAGTGATGGGTGTACTGGTGGTCCAGAACAAAGAACCTCAGGATTTCTCTGAAGCAGCGGAATCTTTTCTAGTTACGCTTTGTGCCCAGTTGTCGGGCGTGATTGCACATGCCCACGCGGTTGGCAATATTGATGTCTTTCGCAAGCCCAGCAATCTGCCTGCCTATAAAACCTTTCAGGGAATCTCCGGCTCTGGCGGAATTGCACTGGGCCGCGCTGTTATTCTCTATCCGCCTGCCGATCTGGCCGCTGTACCAGATCGCGAAGCCGACGATATTAGTGAAGAATTACAGCTTCTGGACAATGCCCTAGATTCAGTGCGTGAAGAAATTCAGGCGCTGGATGAAAAAATGCAGGATGCACTGATGGCCGAAGAACGCGCCCTGTTTAGTGTGTTCCTGCGCATGCTGGATGAAAATGCCCTGCCGGCTGAAATTAAAGCTGAAATTCGTGATGGAAACTGGGCACAAGGCGCAGTCCGTATTGTAATTGATAGCCATGTGGCCCAGTTCGCTCAGATGGAAGATGACTATTTGCGGGAACGGGTTGCAGATCTGAAAGATCTGGGACGGCGCATTCTGGCACGCTTACAGGAAGCGGATTCCAGCCACCGTGAACTGACCGACGAAAGTATCCTGATTGGTGAAGAAATTTCGACAGCTGCCCTGGTGGAATTACCGGTCGATAAGATTGCAGCGATTGTAACCTCTGAAGGGGCCATGAACTCGCATATGGTCATTGTGGCACGCGCCCTCGGTATTCCTACCGTGGTCGGGGTGACCGAGCTGCCAATCAGTAGCATTGATGATGTAGAAATGATTGTGGATGCACATCAGGGCCGGGTGTTTATCAATCCGCCGCGCCGCCTGCGTACCCGTTATAAAGAAATTCAAAAAGAAGAAGAACTGATTGCCAAAGACCTGCGGCAGTATGAAACCAAGGATACCATTACCCCAGATGGCATTGTGGTGAAACTGTATGTCAATACCGGCCTGATGATTGATGTGGTTCGTGGCGTTCAACGGGGTGCCAAAGGCGTTGGCCTTTATCGCTCTGAAATTCCTTTTATGCTGCGAGATCGCTTCCCCGGTGAAGAAGAGCAGCGCGCCATTTACCGCCAGCAGCTGAGCCATTTTGCCAACAAACCGGTGGTCATGCGCACCCTGGATATTGGTGCTGACAAGGATCTGCCTTATTTTTCCATTGAAGAAGAAAATTCAGCCTTGGGCTGGCGTGGCATCCGTTTTACCCTCGATCATCCGGAGATTTTCTCTTCCCAGATCCGCGCCATGCTGAAAGCCAGTATTGGGCTGAATAATCTGCATATTCTGCTGCCAATGGTGACCAGTGTCAGCGAAGTCGAAGAAGCCTTATATTTGCTGGAACGCGACCATCATGCCGTTCAGGAAGAAGAACAGGTCAAAATTACCAAACCCAAAATCGGTATTATGGTGGAAGTGCCCAGTATCTTATATCAGATTGATGAGTTCTCGGAACTGGTGGACTTTTTTTCGGTCGGCTCCAATGACCTGACCCAGTACTTACTGGCAGTTGACCGTAATAATCCGCGGGTGGCCAATGTCTATTCTCATTTGCATCCTGCTGTCTTACGCGCGCTGGACCGCCTGGTTCAAGACTGTCATCGCAATGAAAAGCCGGTCAGTATTTGTGGTGAAATGGCAGGAGATCCGCTTTCTGCAATTCTATTGATGGCAATGGGCTTTAATACCCTGTCGATGAGTTCCAGTAATATTTTGCGGGTCCGCAAGGCGATCTGTCATGTACCGATGAATGATGCGCAAGAGATGCTGGCACATGCCTTAAAAATGGATAATCCTCTGGTGGTGAAAAGCCGGATTGAATATTATTTTAAAACCCATGGGCTGGGGGATATGGTGAAAGCAACCACCCGGATTGTCGGGGCTTAAACACCAGCCGCCAAAAAATGCAGTAATAAAAAAGGGCGATCATCTTGTTGATATCGCCCTTGTTTGTGCTTGGTATAACCACGTTTTGCATTTTTCTTCCGGTCTACAAAGACCTGACTCTTGTTGACCTCATGCATGTGTTTCGCCACGAAGTTGTGAATGACCACTTCTGGCAGTGCTTTTTTCTTTGCCATCGCGCTGTCCTTTTTCAGTTGATGAGTTTTAGTCTCGGTTCAGGTTTTCGGTTGAGCCAACCTGTAACTCCTGTGGATTTCAGTTATTGCTTATAGGATTAATGGGTTCACGGGGTTTAAATTCAAGCCCGTTCAGCTTGTATTATTTCTTGCATGTAGGCGCTCATTTCCATGAGCTTGAGAGAAGCTGATCATACGCTTTTTTGTACATTGTACAATGGTTTTTTATTCAGCCAAGCTGGGTGGATTACAGCATCCAGAAAATAGAAGACAGGTTCTTAAGCTGCCAAGACCCGCCCCAACACCCGTTCCACATCCACCTGCTTCGCCTCAATCATTCCCGCCACACGGCCATGAAACTCGCTATAGCGGGTTTGAATAAATCCATCAGCTACATAGTCCGGGGCATGACGTGTCAGCAACACCGCTTGGGCCAAAATCACCAGACGGCTGACCAGACTGCGTCCCATAAACTGTAATTCTTCGGGCGGCTGCTGGAAGAGTTTAAATAAAGACTGCAGTTCCGTTTTTAGCGTTTCATTGTGCATAGCGGTAGATGCCCAGTCTTTAAACAGCATTTCCATCGACTCAGGTTCACGTGCAATGGCACGCAGTACATCCAGACACATGACATTACCTGAACCTTCCCAAATGGTATTTACCGGGGCTTCTTTAAAGATACGCGCCATAATACCATCGTCAACATAACCATTACCGCCCAAGACTTCCATCGCCTCGCCTGTCAGCTCGACAGCCCGTTTGCAAATCCAGAATTTAGATGCCGGTGTCATGATGCGTTTCCATGCCAGTGCTAAGGCATCATCGGATTCATAACAATGCGCCAAATGAAAACTAAGTTGCATGGCCGCTTCAGTTTCTAAAGCTAAATCTGCCAACACGGCGCGCATCAAGGGCTGTTCAATCAAATGCTTGCCAAAAGCCTTACGCTGACGGGCATAGGCAAGGCATTGTACCAGGGCCTGGCGCAGCATGGCCGTACTGCCCACCGAACAGGTAAGCCGAGTGTAATTCGCCATTTCGATAATCGTGGGAATTCCACGCCCGGCTTCACCAATCATTATGCCCCAGGCCTGATTAAATTCGACCTCGGAACTGGAATTACTGCGATTGCCGACTTTGTCTTTTAAGCGCTGCACATGAATATTATTTTTTGTGCCATCGTCCAGCCAGCGTGGTACAAAGAAGCAGGCCAATCCTTCCTGCTCGGTTTTCGCCACCACCAAATGTGCATCACACATCGGCGCAGAAAAAAACCATTTATGTCCGGTCAGCACATAGGCTTTGCCACGGCCCGGCTCCGCAATCGGCACAGCAACAGTCTGATTCGCCCGCACATCTGAACCACCCTGCTTCTCGGTCATGCCCATGCCTAGCCAAATTGATTTTTTCTGGGCAATCGGCACATCGCGCTCATCATATTCAGTCGATAGCAGTTGCTCACCCAGCTTTGCCCATAGCTCAGGTTCACGCTGGATGAGCGGAATACTGCCCAGCGTTATGGAATTGGGGCACAGGTTGCCACATTCGATCTGTCCAGCCAGATAAAATCGAGCCGCCCACTCTACCCATCTGGATGAGGATTGCGGGTGGTTAAAGGGATAGGCATGTGTATCGAAGTGACGGTTCAAGCCCATCCATTTGTGCCAGGAGGGATGAAATTCAATGAAATCTTTACGACGGCCACGGGCATCAAAGGCATGCAAGATGGGAGGATGTTGATTGGCCAGTTCGGCATGTTGATAATATTCGGCTGACCCGGCCATTTGTGCCATTTGTGCCATTTTAGACAAGGTGGCCTGATCTTGGCTGCCATAGCGCTGTAAAATTTGCTGTAATACGATATCGGTTTCAAATAAATTATAATCCTGCTTTTCATCAAACTGGTTGTGAATTTGATGGGTCGTCCATGTCTGCATTGCTCTAATTCCTGTTTTATTTTTATGGCTATTTTCATCCCAGTATAGTCAATAAATCGCCCCAGCATAGGCAGTTTTTAAAATAAAAATTTTATCAAAAATCAGTGAGGCGCATGTGCTGTATAGCTTCCATATGCCAAATGACCTAGGTCAAGACTGCTGTAACGGAGCCATCCACTACAACTCGCCAGACCCGTCAATTCATTTAATTTTAAATAAATAACAAAAACTTGAATGATCGAAATAAACGGTTAATGCAAACATAATATTCTATTTGTCAAAATGCATAATTCTGATTAATCTCAGAGTCTAACACTCCGCTTAGAGCAATAAGATAACCACAACTTTCATGTTATTTTGCTTCTAGACATTTTTGCATTTTTTAATTTTTCGGTTTTTGAAGATCGCATCGCTATAGCAACGCCACTTTAAAATCAATTTACAGAACGGTTCATATTGGATTGAGCGTGATACTCTGCATAGATTCTTCTCGCAGTCCTCAAAATATGATGATAATAATGGAGATATACAATGAGCGATGACTCTAAAAAATGTCCTGTCACGCACCTTACCACTGAAGCTGGTGCGCCTGTCGTAGACAATCAGAACAGCATGACAGCTGGTGCACGTGGCCCCGTGCTTGCCCAAGATTTATGGCTGAATGAAAAACTGGCAAACTTTGTGCGTGAAGTGATTCCTGAGCGTCGTATGCATGCCAAAGGTTCGGGGGCTTTCGGTACCTTTACCGTCACCCATGACATTACCCGCTATACCCGTGCCAAGATCTTCTCTGCAGTAGGCAAAAAAACCGAGATGTTCGCGCGTTTTTCTACCGTAGCGGGTGAACGCGGCGCAGCTGATGCCGAACGTGATATTCGCGGTTTTGCCCTGAAATTCTATACGGAAGAAGGGAACTGGGACTTAGTCGGCAACAATACCCCGGTATTCTTCCTGCGTGATCCTCGCAAATTCCCGGACTTAAACAAAGCGGTTAAACGCGATCCAAAAACCAACAAGCGCAGTGCCACCAATAACTGGGATTTCTGGACTTTATTGCCTGAAGCCCTGCATCAGGTGACGATTGTGATGTCAGACCGCGGCATTCCAGATGGCTACCGTCATATGCACGGTTTCGGCAGCCATACCTACAGCTTTATTAATGCCCAAAATGAGCGCTTCTGGGTGAAATTCCACATGCGCACCCAGCAAGGCATTCAAAACCTGACCGATGCGGAAGCAGCAGCGCTGATTGCCAAAGACCGAGAAAGCAGCCAGACCGACCTATTTGATGCCATTGAGCGTGGCGATTTCCCGAAATGGACAATGTACGTGCAGATCATGCCGGAAACAGAGGCAGAAAAAGTCCCCTATCATCCATTTGACCTGACCAAAGTCTGGCCAAAAGGCGACTATCCACTGATTGAAGTGGGTGAGTTCGAGTTGAACCACAACCCTGAAAACTATTTCCAGGATGTGGAACAGGCGGCATTTGCGCCAAGTAATCTGGTTCCAGGAATCAGCTATTCACCAGACCGCATGTTACAGGCCCGTTTGGTGAACTATGCCGATGCTGTGCGCTACCGTGTTGGCGTGAATCATTCACAAATTCCGGTCAATGCTGCGCGTTGTCCTGTGCACTCGAACCGCCGTGACGGTCAAGGCCGTGTGGATGGCAACTATGGTTCATTGCCCCATTATGAGCCAAACAGCTTCAGCCAGTGGCAGGAACAACCAGAGTTCAGAGAACCTCCACTAAAAATTACCGGTGATGCGGATTTCTGGGATTATCGCCAAGACGACAACGATTATTTCAGCCAGCCACGAGCCCTGTTCAACTTGATGAACGATGAACAAAAACAGGCCTTGTTCAATAACACTGCCGGCGCGATGGGTGACGCACTGGATTTCATCAAATACCGTCATATCCGTAATTGCTATGCATGTGAACCTGCATACGGTGAAGGTGTCGCCAAAGCATTGGGCATGACTGTGGCCGATGCACAAGCCGCGCGTGAAAGTGATCCTGCGAAAAACTTACCAAGTTTTCTCTAAAACTTGAGTAAAGAGCGTAAAAAACCACCTTCGGGTGGTTTTTTGTTGGTCGCTCATGCAATATGAAAACAGCCCATCACAAAAAAGTATAACCATGCGCAAGACGATAGAAGACATCATTCAAGAATACGACATTATTTTATTTGATGCCGTGTGTGTCATCTGCACGCGCTGGGCACGTTTTTTAATCCGATATGACCGAAAAATCCAGTTTAAATTGGTCTCTGCACAATCTCCCTTAGGCTCTGCCCTGCTTCAGCATTATCAGATGTCAACGGAGCAGTATACGACGCTGCTCGTCATTAAAGAGGGGCAGCTTTATACCGAGTCAACTGCTGTGCTAAAAGTCATGCAGCAACTCGGCTTGCCTTTTTCATTAATGAATATCGGGTATATTATTCCACGCGTTGCACGCGATTTTCTGTATCGTCAGGTTGCTTTAAACCGTTATCAGTGGTTTGGAAAAACCAACAGCTGCCTGCTGCCTTCTAGTGAAAATAAGCGCCATTTTCTGGAAGATGTGATGGATGAGTCTTAAGTTTTTAGCTACTTTGTACGGTTTGGCTCAGGATTGTTGGACGGTGGCTGAATCGGGGGAGCTATGCCAAGACTCTCGCTTGAACTTTCTGGAGAGATGAATGTTTTTTGGCTGATGGGTCTTAGCTCCCCTATCATACGGACAGCAAGATTTAGCCCACCGATCATGAAGCCTGCCCTGCTGATTCTTCTCATTGCCCTAGAACAACATCCAGCAGCTAGACAATAATGCGCTTGCCTTCACGAATACAGTAAAACGGGTTAATTAACTTGGAAGAATGCTGGATAATATCCTGCAGGACATTTTCAGGCTGGTCACGGTCTTCATCGGTCAACTGGAAGGTCCGGTAATGAATGGCCAGAGAACAGCGCGCATGCAGGTCCTGATGGGCATGAAAGGCATCTTCCGGGTTCATATGGATATAACGCATCAGCTCACGCGGCTCATAGGCCCCGATAGGCAATAATGCAATTCGCGGCTCACCCAGACGTTTGCGGATTTCCTTGAAATGCGAAGAATAGCCACTGTCGCCGGCAAAGAAACAGTGTTCCTTACCATGCAGCAAGGAAAATCCTCCCCATAAGGCACAGTTCTGATCACGCATGCCGCGCCCTGAAGCATGCTGCGCAGGTGTATACACAATCCGGATGTTTTGAAAAAAGCTGTTCTCCCACCAGTCCATTTCAATCACATTATAGTCTTTAGGCAGATACCAGGCATTTCCCAGACCGGTATAGATTGGCATCTTAAAATTGTGATGCAACCAGCCGAGTGTGGCCAGATCCATATGATCATAATGGTTATGGCTAAGCAGCACTGCATCAATCGGAGGCAATTCATCCAGGGCAATCCCGGCAGGAATCACCCGTTGTGGACCGCGGGATGAAAACGGGCTGGCATATTCTGACCAGACCGGATCGGTCAGAAAGTTATAAGGCCCAATCTGGATCAGGACCGTGGCATGGCCGATAAACCAGATTTGCCAGTCATCCAAAGAAGCCTCGGGGCGATGATGCGGCAAGGCACGCGGACGCGACAGGAAGTCGGCCTGCTCCTGTTTCAGGTTCACTTCCCAGGTTTTGGACTTTCTGGTAAATAACCATTTATACAAGTCGAAGCGGCTCTGCTCAAGCGAAGAGGGCTCCAGATTTTTGAACCGTTGACCATCAAAATGCGCTGAATGCAAATAGTCAAATACCGGCTTGGACCAGAGATGCTTCCAACTGGATTCGGTCTCAAGCTGAAACTTTTTAGTTTTAAAAAAATCTTGCATAAACATCCACTATTTATTATTTGCTATATGCAAGACAGCATCGACTTGAGGCGCTCAAGCGAAGTATCTTTGTTATTAGCATACCAACTTCTATACCTGCGTATCTAAGCATACTATGAAATCTGATCAGGGTATTCATTTATGTTTTTGTTATTTTTAGCAAAAAAAACCAAAAAAGGAAGAGTTTCGAAACTTTGCGAGTAGTTACTGGTCGGATTAAACAGACTTTCGATACGCTGCCCTGATGTACACCCCAACTCAAATATAGCAGCCTGGCTCTCAAAGAAAGCCAGCTTGAACGCCTAAATCATCCTTTTACAACAGGCGCTATTCACTTAAGCTTAAACCTCACCTGATGAGCTAGGTGTTTAGACCCGGCCCCGGGTGCGTTCCAGCCATACTGCCTTGGTTTGCGGCTTGACAAAGAGGGCAATAATTTCAGGATGTAACTGTTTGATCTGGGCTTCTATCCGATTGACACAGTGTTCAATTTCATCTGAAGTCAGATCATCTTTAAATTCCAGGCTTAAAAATACAATCACCTGATGCGCGCCCATCTGTTCAGTCAGCAGACCGTTGGCGCTATGAACTGCATGATCCTGCTGGGCTACTTTTAAAACATGGTCCCGCAGTTTGGGATTTGCAACTTCGCCGAGTAACAGACCTTTGGTTTTCTGCGCCAAAAGCCAAGCTGAAATCGCCAGTACAACGCCAATCAGAATTGATGCTGCACCATCCAGCTCGGGAATATTCAGTTGATGGGCCAAGAAAATTCCGACCAGCGCAATCAATAAGCCGGTCAAGGCAGCGGTATCTTCAAATAATACGGTAAAAGTGGTGGGATCTTTACTGCGTCGGAATGCGGCGAAATATCCGAGCTTGCCCTTCTGCTTGCGAAAGGCTTTTAAAGCCACCCACCAGGAAAACCCTTCACATACAATTGCGATACCCAGCACAATATAGTTAATGACAGGGTCCTGCATTTCCTCAGGCTGTAAAATATGCTGTATGCCCTGATAAATGGAAACGATGGCGCCTAGGGCAAAGACCATCAGAGCCACAATAAACGCCCAGAAATACAACTCACGGCCATAGCCAAAAGGATGTTGGGCATCTGCCGGTTTTTGGGAGGTTTTCATGCCATACAGCAGCAGAATTTCATTTAAAGTATCCACAACGGAATGGATGGCTTCGCTCAGCATTGCTGAACTGCTGGTCATATAGGCTGCAATAAACTTCACCACTGCAATCGTCAGATTCCCAAACAGGGCAGCATAGACCACAACTTTATTTGATTCAGACATCCTGAAACTGCCCTAAACAAGCTGCATTCAGCTTTTCTTGTCTTATATACCAGTATTTTAATCAGTTTATAAGTAGCAGTTGTTTTACAAATTGTTGTAGCGTCGTGAGATTGAGAGATGATCCAGGCAGTTGGGCACACTGAAATTCTAAAAAGAACAGCTGAGGCCCTTCCTGTTTGCTGTGCCGCTAAGTTCTGGAAAAATACTGTTCGCGCCATTCTTTCCAGAAATACATGACAATGCCCAACATCACCACCGCAATTCCGGCGAAAGCATGACTGCTAATGATTTCATTGTTGAGGGTGGCTCCCAGAACCAGTGCAATCACCGGGGTCATTACATTACTTAAAGAGACTGTAGACGCAGCTAGACGGCGGATCAGCCAGAAATAGCACAGCATGGCCACAATTGATGACATGATCATGGTAAACAGGAACCCAATCATGGCATGGGTACCTGGCATCTGCGTGGGAAAATGCTGCCAGATAAACGGGATTAACAACAGTGAACCTGCCGCAGACACCAATAATGAACCGGTGGCTTGCGACATTGGTTTTAGCGGTGCATTAATCTGTTTGACCCAGAAAATCGAACTGATATACGACACCATACTGATCAGCATCAGCACCACGCCCCACGGGTTAATTTTTGAATCTGCCGAATCGGCAAAGACAAAACTCAGGCCAGTTACTGCAACCGCCATTCCCAGCCATTGCAGCCATACCAGCCGATGGGTTTTTAAAATCACATGCCCGATCAAGCCAGCAATTAGCGGTGAGAACCCAAAAATCAGGGCCATCAGACCTGAAGTTAAATAATTGGCAGCCAGATAAATAAACAGCTGGGCGCCAATTAAATTCAAGCTTCCGGCCAGATAGCTTTGCATCGAGGTACGGTCAAAAGGTAATGGACCGCGCATCAGTTTGAGCACTAGCAGCGCAATGATGGAGGCACCAAAATAGCGGATAATCAGCACCCACATCGGATGCACCTCTGCCACACTCCAGACAATCGCCAGCGGCGTCGCTGCCCAAATCAGCACCAAAAGCGCATATATACTTGCCGTCACCAGCATAGAAGATGAATTTGAATTCATAAATGACTCAATTAAATATAATAAAAAGAATTAAACCAAAAGTTCTGTTCAAATCCACGATTAGCAGTATTACAAGCGGCATGGATGCCGCTCGAGCGTTTGGGATACAAAGAAGTATCCTCAAACGCTCAAAAGATTTTTGTTACTTTTCATCTTTGAAAAGTAAGACACAACTGCACAAAGTAATTAAACGTCGCAATATAAATAGTGGTCATGCCAAAACAATAAATAAAGTAGCCATAAAAAAAGCAGACCCCAGTTCCCCAAGATCTGCCTTTGTTAAACATTCAGCTTACTTCACCAGCTTACGCAAATCCTGGCTTAAATCCAGATATTTATCCGCCTCAAAAGCCGCCTGCTTGCTGATCAGTTTTTTCAGATGACGCATGTCTTTGGCCGCATTCACCGTGATGCCACCGACGATGATGCCATCTGTGACACCAAACAATACAAATGATGAATCAGCCCCCTGCTCGGCATTCATTTCACCACGTACAACCCACTCGCTTGCTGTCATATCACCCACGAACTGGTAGTTGATATTGAGCTGATCGGTCCAGAACCACGCCGGATTAGGGGTTGGCTGCTCGAGCCCCATCACATGACGGGCAAAAATTCCGGCTTGCAGATTGGCATTTTCCCAGGTTTCGACACGGCGATGATTGCCACAGTCACGCAGCTGGGTCGCTACATCGCCTGCAGCATAAATATCAGGATGAGACGTTTGACAGTGTTCATTCACCTGAATCGCACAATCCACCGCTAAACCGGCATCAAGCGCCAGCTGTGCATTAGGTACAATCCCGATACCGTAAACAACTGCATCAGCACGCAGCTCTTCACTACCTTCAAGAGTAACGACAACTTCTTCACCTTCAAGACGGCAGTCTGCAATCTTGGTTTCAAGACGCACATTGACCCCAGCCAGACGCTGCTGAGCCAATAAAAACTCGCTCAATATATGTGGAGATGAACGCCCCATGACCATTGGCCCCATTTCGATCACAGTCACTTCACAGTCTTTGAAACGGGCACTAGAGGCCAGTTCCAGACCGATCACGCCACCACCGATCAGGATGATACGGCGACCCGGCTGTAATACAGGCACCAGCGCTTGTGAATCTTCCAGATTACGCAAAGTATAGACGTACTTGCCTAAGGCATCGAAGTTTGGCAAACGGCGTGCTGCACCGCCGGTGGCCAGCAAGAGCTTGTCATAAGCAACAACGTCACCATTTTGTAGCTCAACCGTGTGCGCTTCAGCATTGATTTTCACCACGCCATTGCCGCGGATATGCTCGACCCCCAAATCTGCCAGTTTTTCTTCGGACAGGATTTCAATTTTGGTCTCAGCCGGCTTTAAAATCACGTCTTTAGATAATGGCGGACGCTCATAAGGCAAATGTATTTCATCACCAATCAGAATGATGTTGCCTTCAAACTTGTTGCCACGCAGTTCTAAAATCGCGCTTGCACCTGCCTGGCCTGCGCCTACAATCACGATGGTTTCGATGTTGCTCATGTCATTAACCTTTTAACTCTGCAGATACGATACCAAAGCCGGCAATCCATTCACTGATATCTTCATAGCAGTGGGTGGTCATGTCGTATTCGCCTATTTCGCTTAAAGCAGCAAAAGCCGCCATCCAGGAACGGACTTCCTGACCGCCACGGCCCCCATCACGGCGAATGTCAGCTTCAGTCATGGCTTCCAGTGCAGCGAAGTCGGCCTGCTTGAATTTTTCAAGTAATGCGACATCCCATTCCGGACTGAGTGGCACTGCAACCGAGGTATCCCCTGCTGCGAGTTTCTGACCAACAGCAATAATTTTTGCCTGACGCGCCTCCCGGGCTTCAACTGTCGGATGACGGCCGGCGATCAGAAACTCTTCCACTTCTGGTGGTACTGAACCCATTTGTGGTGTCGGTGGATCATGGGACAGCCCCCCTGTACCTAGCACCAGTACGCGCTCATTTTCAAGGTTTAAGGACTTGATAAACTGGCCAACTGCACGGCCCAAAGCGATGGTGCGCTTGGTGGTCGGCATCGGTGCTGCAGCGCCATTAATAAAAATCGGAATTGTTGGATAACGATCAAGCTTGCCTGCGCACAGGAAATGTAAAGGCTGAGTCACCCCGTGGTCCGCCTGCATACGGTAGGAGTATGCAACGTCGACCCCTTCATCCAGCACCCGGCGAACCAGCGCCAGTGCCCGATCTTCCGGTACATCAATATGGTCATTGTCTTTGCCATAATCCCAGTCGCCTGCGGCTTTGGCACGAATCCCCACGCAGAAGCTTGGCATCAGGTCATAGAAGAAACCGTTAAAATGGTCTGGACCAAATGTGATAATGAGAGTGGGATCATAGGCTTTTACTTCAGCAGACAACTGTTCAAACGCAGCACGTACTTTCTGCTCTTTGGATTGATCCTGCGGTGAAGCAAATTCCATTAACGGACTGTGCGATGCACAAATGAGTTTAACGGCCATGAGAGACTCCTGAATAAGGAAGGCAGCCCAGAACAGGCTGCCGATAAGTCCATTCGACTAGACTAGATTTTTATTCATCAAAGAAACCGGCGCGTGGCTGGCGTAAGCCACGAATTCCCAAACCACATTCTGCATTAATCAGAACACCGGTCAGTGGACGGTTATTTTGACGCGATGCCAAGAGCACGTATGAACCGGTCATGTCTTCCGGTTCAGGCAAGAAATTCAGTGGCATACCACGTGCGATTTTCTCAGGGTCGCGAGCATCCAGCAGGCCCAGATTATCCTGACCCAAGGATGCCGCGCCTTTGATATTCACATTCATACCTGAGGGTGCAACCGCATTCACTCGTACTTTAGGCGCAAGCTCATAAGCCAGTTCCTTCATCACCCCGACACCGGCATGCTTGGATGCAGTATATACAGGGCCTCCGCCAGCGGAGTACAGTGCCGAATTAGACAAAGTAAATATGATAGAACCTTCAGAAGCGATCAATGCATCCAGCGCAGCCTTCGCTCCCAGGATTAAAGATTTGGTATTAATGCCCATGATTTCGTCAAAGGCTTTTTCCAGCTGCTCGCCCGAAGTATTGACGATATCGGCATAATGATCCCAGATCCCGGCATTGCCCACGAAACAATCGAGTTTACCGAAACGTTCTACAGTTGCTTGAACTGCACGAACGTTATCTGCATAGCTGGCTACATCACCTTCGATCGCAAGAACTTTTCCACCGAAGTGTTCATTTAATGCATCCACTTTAGCTTTTGAACGTTGAAGAACCGCAACTTGTGCACCTTCCTCAATAAAACGCTCGACCAAAGCCCAGCCTAAGCCTGAACCACCACCCGTGATCAGTGCAACTTCGCCTTGTAGCCAACCCATGCTTACTCTCCTGCCATCTCAACAAATAACTGACCATCTTCCACAATTACCGGGAAAGTCTGAATCGGATCAGTTGCTGGCAAGCAAAGTGCTGTACCAGTTTTTAGACAGAAACGCGCTGAATGAAGTGGACATTCCACCGTGCCATCATCTTCCAGATAACCTTCAGACATTGAGGCATTACCATGTGAACAGCGGTCGTTCATGGCGAAAAACTCACCACCGTTATTGAATACTGCCAGCGCTTCAATACCGTTTACGCCACAATCTACTTTTAATGCTTCGCCTTCGTCCAGTTCGTCAACTTGGCAAACAAAAATCTTATTCATTAGAAGAACACGCTCAGGTTGTGTGAGTTATAAGTCGCCTGGTCCAGTGTGATCTTACGGTTGAAGATCTGGAAGCCTTGCTCGGAATCGACCTGACGGATTTTGTCGTGACGCTTACCACAGTAGATGGTGACATCTTTTTCTTTCTGGGTGCGGTACAACAGGTAAGTGACATACACGTCGTATTCACCGTCAACTTCAGTCGGCTCCACAATAATGTTAGACACCATATGTGTAGTACGTGAAGGGGGTTCTTCCGCCCAGGCCATACCGGTTTCCAAACGGGCAACGCGGCGTTCCAGCAGGTCTTTAGAATCGTTAAATACCCAGGTCGTTGGCGGCTCAATCGAACGGCGACGGTCACGGGTTTGCGCATTCGGTGTCGTACGCAGCGTATACGAAATATCTTCTGCCAATACATCCAGCCATTCGCGGAACTTCCAGTCGTCCAGCAATTTTGCTTCGCGGTACAGGAACTGACTGATCTGGTGATGCAGTTCTAAGCTGATTTGACTCATTTCACAAGCTCCTTCTCGTATTCGTCAGCGGCTTTTTCCACGTCTTCCCATTTTTCATGGATCAATAAATCTGCCCAGCGACGGTACATGCCACGTGCTGCAGTTTCTGAGAAAATGTAGTTGGTAATGCCCGGAATATCATCTTCACGAACTTTCTCGTTGCCTTTACCCATTTCCATGATCAGGCGGTTTTGACGCGCTTTATAACCCCGAAGCACTTTCTGGATTTCGATCCAGTTTTCCGAGTCATCTTGCTCAAGGAAACCGGCCGGACCGAAGGCACGCGTTGCCGAACGTTCAAAAGCTTCTTTTACTTCCTGCGACGCTTCAGCATCCGCAATACAGAATGCCCATACTTCAGTTTTGTTTGGACCACGTGGGTGCCATACGCGCAGTGTTGCCGTACCGTTTAACCAAGACAGTGTCGGGAACATGGTGTTGTGACCTGCAAGACGCAGCGCACGCACTTCACCTAAACGCTCTTTGACTTCTTCATAAGTTTCACGGAAATAGTTCGCTACCTCACCATCCACCCATACGTTGGCGTCCGGCTTTTCAGTAAAGAAGAAACCTGAACCGTGACCGCGTGAACCATATTGAATTGCGTCTTTGGCGGTTTCCCACACCGGACGCGCTGTTTGTGCAGCACCGAGTTTCTTCGAGGATTCATCATCCGGTTTTGCCCCCAAAACTTGAATCGCAGAAGCGTGAGAGAACAAGGCATGGTATTGGTCAGAAGCAAACTGTTCCGCTGCAAATTTCCAGTTACAGTCGATTTCCCATTTGTGTACACCACCGATGATTTCTGTCCCACCCGGACGACGATCTACGACTCCATCCAGATACCAGGCGATGTCGCCCATGTATTCTTCTAAATCAGGTGTGGTTTCATCCCAGCAACCGAAGACTAAGCCTTTGTAAGACTTCACACGATTGACTTCAACCAGACCCCATTGTTCTTTACATGCCCCATGTGGATAAGCACGTTCTTCAAGCGGGATATCTTTGAGTGAACCATCAATACCGTATGACCAGCCGTGGTATGGGCAAGTAAATGCACGGGTATTACCGCAGTCTGCGAAGCTGACCCGCATCGAACGGTGACGGCACTGGTTTAAAAATGCTTTGATTGAGCCGTCTTTTTGGCGTGCCACAATAATTGGATCTTCACCCATATAGGTATTGAAGAAATCACCAGCCTTGGGAATTTGGCTTTCATGGCATAGAAATAACCATGTACGACCGAAGACACGTTCAAGTTCTAATTCGTAAATGTCAGGATCAGTATAGATCGATGGCGTGATACGTCCATTTTGTGCATCGACCAAAGCGTCGATTTCGCGCACATCAATTTTTCCACTCATGAAAAGCTCTCCTGTGGCCACTATGGACACACAATAAATAGACTCAACTCGAATGGATAATGGATTTTTGCAGGATTTTGGGGAAATATTTTTTTTGTTTTAATTAATAGGTTTAAGCAATTATTGACCACGCTTATTTTTATATTAAAACACCAATCAACCCCTCTAAGGTATTTAGTTCCTAAATGACAAAATCATCTTCACGACATAGTTGTTTATGGACTATACTCCTATCAAATTATAGTAAGACATTTTTTGGATTACTCTTTGGGCTGATGACATGGAATTAAGACACCTTCGCTACTTTATCACTGTTGCTGAAGAACTGAACTTTAGTAAGGCAGCACTCAAACTTTATACGGCGCAACCCTCTCTCAGCCAGCAGATTAAGGATCTGGAAGAAGATGTCGGCGTACAACTGCTGTACCGTACCAAACGCAAGGTCGAGCTGACAGAAGAAGGTGCCGTATTTCTGGAACAGGCCCGTTTGACCCTGGCTCAGGCCGACAAAGCCGTTGCCATGGCGCGTCAGGTGTCGCAGGCCAAGCAGCAGATGCTACGCATCGGCTTTGTGCCGGTGGCCGAAATGAAGATCTTTCCGTATATTCTGCCCAACCTGCGTGTCCAAAACCCGGATCTGAAAATTGAACTGCTCAGCCTGAACAATACCGAGCAAATGAGATTACTGAAAAAGGGCGATCTAGATCTCACCTTTACCCGTCACAACTTCCATAGCGACGAAATTGAAAGCCAGTTTGTCCTGCGTGAGCCGCTAATCTTTATTTTGCCTAAAGATCATCCACTGGCCAAATATGAACGAATTCCGGTTAAAGAGTTGAATGGCATAGACTTTATTATTCCTGCTGCCGAACAGTCACTGACCCTGCACAATGCAATTTTAGACTTTGCCAAGGTCAACAATCTTGAATTCAACATTGTGCAGAAAGCTGACAATATCCTGTTCAACATCAACTCGATTGGCATGGGCTTAGGTTGCACGATTTTACCGGGCTATATTGCCCCATTGACCATGAATAATACGGTCATTCGTCCGCTTGACGTTGAACTGCCTTATCTGGATTTATACGTGAGTTACCGCAAAGCTGGAAATTCAATGGCCGTGGACAAGTTCCTGGAGTTACTGACCCACGTGTTCTATCTCAATATCAATCGCGACGAACAAAAATAAATTTCCCCCTTTTTTGACAGCACAGGTTGCGCCATACATACCTGTGCTATTTGCTTTTATTATTTTCTCATTAAAACCCGCTTTGTATTCTGGTTTTTTCATAAAGGCTGACTTTTTGGCGCCTCAAAATTAGCCTTAACCTGGGCTGCAGATGAGGAACTCCCGCTCAAAAACCATCTGCTTTACAACTTAAGTCTAATGAAAATTTAAGTGTTTTTTCTTCTAAAAAAGCCTCAATCTAGACTTAAAACAGATTAAAAATATCTATCAAACTTGCTACACGAGAAAGGTGACTGCTTTAGCTCTCTCCATAAAATCGTTTAGCCATAAAAAAAGGATGCCAGGCATCCTTTTTTTATATTTTTACTCGGGCTTATTTTACGCCATGTGCCAGCAGGTAGTTTTTGATAATGGTATTAAACTCTTCTGCTTTTTCCACCTGGGACCAGTGGCCGCACTGGCTGAAAATGTGGGCATCGGCATTTGGCACAATATTCAGAATATCCCAGGTCCTTGATACAGGAATCACCACGTCTTGCGTACCGTGGATCAACAGCACAGGAACTGTGATCTCTTTCATTTTTTCAAAATCAAGCGGGAATTCAAAACGGTCACGGTCACGTGCACCCACCACATCCATCAAACGATTTGATGCATAGTCATTTGCAGCAGACGCAAAACGTACTTTTACCAGTTCATCAGTAATCAGGTCTTTGTTTACGACAAACATAGAAAGGGTTTTCTTGATCCCTTCTTCAGTAAGCACCGGATTTGCGTGCGCTTTCAACGCGGCAGTTTGTTTCGCACCGCCGGTTCCCATAGAAACAATACCAAGAACACGTTCTGGATAGTCAAGTGCCATCTGGAAAGCCAACCAGCCACCCAGTGAGTTACCGACCAGCCAGGTTTTTTCAATACCCAGTGCATCTAAAGTACGCACCGCATGATCAACCCAGGCACGAATACCATAAGCCGTACCAGGTGCTACCACAGTCTGACCATAACCAATGGTATCAATGGCGATACAACGTGCCTGCTCACCAATGGCTGGAAGGTTTAACCACCAGTTTGCCGCCGCAGATACACCAGTACCTGAACCGTGCAGGAACAGAATTGGTGTACCTTCACCAATCTCGTGATAGTGCGTCAACTCACCTTCTGCCGTTTCAATCCATTTGTCTTCTAAACCAAAAAATGGATCTGTTTTGTATTCTGGGATTTGAACAGTACTCATGTTGATTCCTCTTACAGTTTTTAGCTTGCGTGTCCATCTGATAACAGAGGTCAACGCCAAGTTGACTCATTAACAATGACTTCTTTACACCCTTATCTTAACCGCTATAACCGAGTCAACTGATACAAAATTACGATTGTATGCTACAAAAAAAATATAATTTAAATATTTGTTTTATATAAATATTTTATTTTAAATCCTTAAGTTTCCTCAGACTTTAGGCCTTAAAAAGGCGATGCTGTTGCATCGCCGGTTTAAATCTGCTGAATGCTTAGAATTTATAGGTATAGGTGGTCGCCACACGGTATTCCTGCAAATCGGACTTATAATCAAAATCAGCATCGATATACATGGCCTGGACGCCTAGGCCTTTTAATTTACCCTCTGGCACTGTGTAATTCACAATCAGGTTCAACTCGTCTGAATCCTGATCTTTTTTGGTGCCGTAAGTTGCATCCTTCCCGAGCATATATACGGCGGTGGCATTCAAGCCCTTGGCACCCAGTTCAGAGAAATCATAACCATAGGTTAGGCCCAAGGATTTTTCATCAGGATTGGTAAAAGTCGCAACTCCCCAGTTGACCAGATAAGGCTGTGGCACCCATCCCCCCAATGTCGGGAATGCTGAATCGCCCAGCATTTGCTGATAGCCTAAACCAATCGTATGCGCACCATGATTAAGTTTAGTGCCTACTGATAAAGCCTGGTTATCAATCTCACCATAGAGTTTGTTACCTGAATCCGAGTTATCGAAGTAACGTACATGGCTGGTCAGTTTGCTTTTTTCACCTAAAGCAGCAGTATGGTTTAAACCTACAAAATGTTGCTGATAGATGTCTTGTACATCTGCGTACCAATAGCTTGCACCCAATTCCTGAGTGAATTGATGGTCTACTCCTGCAATCCACATCCCGTCAGATGTTGCACCATTGTCGTAGGCAGGTGGCGCAAATTTGCTGAGGTCACGAAACTGGTTGTCGTAACGGTTGTTAATGCCGTCAATATAGGCCAGCGTTAACTTGGTATCTTTCAGGTCTTTAGATTCTAACCATGCACCGCTAAACGTGGTAAGTAACTGACGCGATGGATCAAACACCAAGACTGGAGAAACCGGCAATAATTCACCCACTTTCAATTCAGTTTGCGATACTTTGGCTTTTAAGGTGGCACCGACTTTACCAAAATTGTCTTTCGACTCTTTACCATCATGCGGCAAAATAAAGTCTGGATTTCTGTCACGGCCATTCAGCTTAAAGGCATGCTGCACCAACAGGTCTGCACCAACCTGAATACCGCCGCCAATATCGTGATAGCCAGATTTGGCATCCAGCATCACCCCCTGAGACCACGAACCCCAGTTTTTAGTGGAATCGTCTTTAATCTGGCGATCTAGGTAAAAGTTTTTAAATTTGAGCTGGACCTGACTGTCGTCAATAAAATCTGCCTGAGTTGCAGTGGTTCCTAAAGTTGCTGTTGCAGCCAGCATTGCTATCCATAAATTTTGACGACGCATGACTTATTCCCAATAATCAAATAATAATCAAATAAAGCTAGGGCGCCATCATGCTGAACAATGGCCAGAAACGGAATCCGACCAGAGTATTAAGATTTAAGTCATGCACCCTATTTTTGTTTTTTCCTGACTCGCCCTCCGCTCAGGTTAAGAGCTTTAAACAATAAGATATTTTGCTCGATATTCGTGGGGTTTTTTCTAAACCCTTGTTCTGTCATTTATTTTTAACAAAATTTTAGTTTTTTAAATATAAAACAAGAAAATTAAGCGCTTTTAAGTTTAAATCCCCGTATGAATTTCTCTAAGCAATTGATTATATTAATATACTTCAGCTATAACCCGATATGCTTTAGCTATAATTTAAATTTAAGCAAGTAACGCTTCTACTTCGCGCTCCTCTTCTTAAAATACAAAACGCCCGATGACCTACATCGGACGTTGATCTAAAAATAACTGCGCAGCGGTTTAAAGGCTAGACAGTTAAAAACACATTAAGCTTCGGCTTCTTTGGCTTTGGACATGGTCAATGCCAGATCTTCAATCATGTCTTCCTGACCACCGACTGTGCCACGGCGGCCCAGTTCCAGCAGAATTTCGCGTGCAGATACGCCATATTTGGCTTCTGCACGTTTCGCAAACAACAGGAATGATGAGTAAACGCCTGCATAGCCCAGTGTTGCCGCATCGCGGTCTGCACGGATCGGGTTGTGCATCATTGGAATTACTAGGTCTTCTGCCACGTCTTGTACTTTAAACAGGTCAACCCCGGTGTCCATCCCCATACGGTTGGCAACGGCAATGAACAGTTCAAGAGGTGTATTCCCTGCACCTGCGCCCAAACCGGCAGAGGCCAAATCGACACGCACTGCACCGGCATCCACCGCAGCAACCGTGTTTGCCACGCCCATACCTAAATTGTGGTGACCGTGGAAACCTAGTTCAATACTTGGATCAAGCGCATCACGCAAGCATGCAACGCGATCGGTTACATCCTGAGGAAGCATATAACCTGCGGAATCCGTTACATAGATACAGTTTGCACCATACGACACCATCTTCTTCGCTTCTTCAAGCAGTTGAGCCGGAGTTGCCATATGGGCCAGCATCAGGAAGCCTACAGTATCCATCTCCAGCTTACGCGCAGCTGTGATGTGCTGTTCAGAACAATCCGCTTCCGTACAGTGCGTTGCCACACGGATGGTTGATACACCAATCTCATGAGCCATTTTCAGATGGTCAACTGTTCCGATACCCGGCAAAAGCAATGCAGATACTTTGGCATTCTTCATGCGTGGCACTACAGCAGACAGGTATTCTTCATCTGTTGCCGCAGCAAAACCATAGTTTACTGATGAGCCACCCAGCCCGTCACCATGTGTCACCTCGATTAACGGTACGCCCGCCTCATCAAGTGCAGTTGAAATCGCAATCATCTGCTCGACAGTGGTTTGATGGCGCTGTGGATGCATACCATCACGCAAAGTCATATCATGAACAATAATCTTAGACATGTGGTTGCTCCTTAAGCCTGTTCTTTTGCAAATACGTGTTCAGCAAACATTTCTGCAGTACGTGCAGCCGCCGCAGTCATGATGTCCAGGTTACCCGCATATTTTGGCAAGAAGTCACCCAGACCTTCGACTTCCATGAAGATCGACACACGGTTGCCATCAAACACAGGACCATTGACCAGCTTGTAGCCCGGTACATATTTTTGGACTTCTTTGATCATGGCATGCACTGATTCAGTGATTGCCGCCTGATCCGGTTCACCTTCAACCAAACAATGTACGGTATCGCGCATCATTAAAGGTGGCTCAGCCGGGTTGATGATGATGATTGCCTTGCCTTGTTTTGCACCGCCGACTTTTTCGATTGCACCGGCAGTGGTACGGGTAAATTCGTCAATATTCTTACGTGTACCCGGACCCACCGACTTGGTGGATACGGTTGCAATGATCTCACCATATTCAACCGGTTGAACGCGGGAAACCGCAGCGACCATCGGAATGGTCGCCTGACCACCACACGTTACCATGTTTACATTCGGCACTTCGCCCGCTGCAAGCAATGCTTCAAGGTTCACTGGCGGTACACAGAACGGACCAATCGCTGCAGGTGTCAAATCAATCATCAATACGCCCAGCTCATTCAGCTTGCGGCTGTTTTCTGCGTGAACGTATGCAGACGTTGCATCAAAGGCAATTTTAATGTCATCTTCAAGAACATGCGGCAGCAGGCCATCTACCCCTTCAGCCGTGGTTTTTAAGCCCATTTTCGCTGCACGTGCCAGACCTTCAGACGTTGGGTCAATGCCCACCATCCACACTGGCTCCAACCATTCGCTACGCTGTAATTTATAAAGCAAGTCCGTACCAATGTTGCCGGGACCGATCATTGCACATTTAATCTTTTTCATGAATGTACTCTCAAAATTCCATTATTCAGCAGCAAAAGCAGCTGTTACTGAACCAAAGCCTTCAATCTCAACCTTGAACTCATCGCCTGGCTGAGCAACCACCATCGGGCCTAAAGCACCGGTCAGGATGATGTCACCTTTGAGCAATGGGCGACCACGGCGTACCATCTCATCTGCAAGCCAGACCGCTGCATTTAAAGGATTGGCCAAACATGCTTTACCCACCCCTTGTGAGACCACTTCAGCACCACGAGTCATGACCATCTTGCAGTTCACCAGGTCAAGGTTGTCGAGCTTCACCGGACGTGAACCCAAAACAAATGCTGCCGAAGAGGCGTTATCTGCTACGGTATCAATCAGGCTGATTTTCCAGTTCTCGATACGGCTATCGACCACTTCAACTGCAGGAAGTGCATAATCAGTCGCGCTGATAATGTCTGCATAGGTGTGTTTTTCTTTGGTTAAATCTTCTTTGATCACCAATGCAATTTCCGCTTCAACTTTAGGCTGAATCAACAGACCGGCAGGAATTGCTTCACCATCGCCATAGGCCATGTCCGCAAACAACATGCCAAAGTCAGGCTGATCTACGCCGAGTTGTGTCTGAACCACTTTAGATGTCAACCCGATTTTACGCCCCACCAAACGGCGGCCTTCAGACAACGCACGCGCTGTATTGACTTCTTGAACGGCATAGGCAATATCCACGTCCGCACTTTCACCACCAAGTTCAGGGCGAATCGGTGCGATCGCAGTTTGTGATAATTCAGCGCGACGAAGGGCGTGTGCAACTGATTCAACAACAGCAGAATTCGACATCAGTGTTTCCTTAAACTGCAAAAATGAAGTTTATGCCTATATCCAGAAGAAGTCGTTCAGCAAGCTGGAAACGACCTGACAATGAGCTGGGATTGTCTGTCCTGAACGAGACATAAACATATACAATCTAAGAATCTGAAAATTAAGAGATGAATGCCAATAGTTATTTTATTTTTCGCTATAGCTATTAACTATTAATAAATTCAATATTACTTTAAATAAAACAGCGACTTAAGTTATAAATTTAACTAAATTCACAGCAAATTCATCAACATTGCTCTACGCTCAAATTGATCAAGTTTGCAGCATTAGACTAAAAGATAAGAACATATCCGGCAGTTGAGTGCATTTACAGGCACTCTTTTCAAACCGAGTGCCTGCAAGTTTACCGATCTCAAGATAAGCGATTAAATCGCTTCTTTCCATTGAACTTTAGCCAATAAAAAGCTATTCAGGCTGCGAATATCATGCACGATGGTCAAGGGATTAAACTGTGCCAGCGTTTCAGGCGTATGCACGCCATAACTCACCCCCACACTCGGCATCGCAATCTTCTGTGCCATCTCCAGGTCATAGGAGGTATCTCCCACCATAATCGCCTCATGCGACGCCACACCAGTTTCAGACAGAATCTCAGCCAGCATCAGCGGATCAGGTTTGGAGCGGGTCTCACTGGCCGCGCGGGTAACCGCAAACAGCTCGACACTCTCGGTTTGCTTTAGGACCCGATCCAGCCCTTTACGGCTTTTTCCGGTCGCGACCGCCAGTTTTACGCCCTGCTCTGCCAGCTCTTGTAACATCTCCGCCACGCCTGCGAACCAGCAATCTCCAGTAGAGTTCGCCACATAATGTTCAGAATAAGCCTGTAAAATATCGCTATGTAATTCTGGCACTGTCGGAAACAGACGCTCGGCAACTTCAGGCAAACCCAGACCGATAATACTTTTGGCATCGGCATCGGTCAGCGGCTGATTAAACTGCCGGGCTGCAAACTGGAGACTTGCCACAATCTGGCCAACTGAATCGAATAAGGTGCCATCCCAATCAAAAATAACCAGTTTTACAGGTGAGTTCATATAAGGTCCTAATATTTGATTCAGTATCTTTAAGCCCTCTCCTTCTAGGAGAGGGTTTGGGAGAGGTTAGTTAAATTTAATTCACTACCACAATTAATGTCAGTGAGCAGCTGTTTTCGTATAGGTATTATCTACTTTTCAAGGATGAAAAGTAGCAAAAATCCTTTGTTACTCTGATGGCACGTCCTTGTACCACAGAGTAACGGCGACATCCATGTCGCCCTTCATTGATTTAGAAATTGTCTTGAATCATCTCTACCTTTAATAAAGAAGGGAATTTTCCTCACTCAAATAAAGCAAAATCAGGAAGACTCATTAAAAAGCTAAAGATTACTCTTCATCTTCGGCAAGTGTGACCACCTTATCCGCCTTCTGCGCTCTGAGCTGCGCCACCAGACTTTGCATATCTTCAGGCAAGGGCGCCTCAATTGTCGGATAGCCTGGAATATCCAGACGCATGGCATGCAAGCACAAACGGCGTGGTTTAGGTCCTCTATATTCGGTTTCGTGACCATATTTTTCATCCCCCACCAAAGGATGACCAATACTAAAACCATGCACACGGATCTGGTGGGTACGCCCCGACAGCGGAGAGGCATAGACCAATGTGGCATGCATAAAGCGCTCTTGCACATTCCACTGGGTTTTGGACTCTTTGCCTTCTTTAGACACCCGCACGCGACGTTCGCCATTTGGCAGCTCATAACGATACAAAGGGGCATCAATCAACTGCTTGTCCAGACTCACCTGGCCTTTGACCACCGCAGCATAGGTCTTGTGAATTTTATGTTCTCGCAGCAGGTCTTGCAGGGTTTTTAGCACGCTACGTTTTTTCGAGATCATCACCAGGCCCGAAGTATCCCGGTCAATACGGTGAATCAGCTCCAGGTATTTTTTACCGGTTGCAGCACGTAACCCTTCAATCAGGCCATAGGCCACACCACTACCGCCATGCACGGCAATACCGGAAGGCTTGTTCACCACCATTAAGCCTTCATCTTCATAAATCACACGGGCCAACAGACCTTGAGCGACCTTGTCGGAGACGGGCGCTGCAGTTTCATCTTTCTGCTCATAACGGATCGGTGCTACACGAATTTGATCCCCAATCGAAAGTTTGGTTTCTGCTTTAATCCGTTTTTTATTCACACGAACCTGGCCTTCCCGAATCAAGCGATAGATACGGCTTTTGGGCACGCCTTTCAGACGACTAAACAGGAAATTATCGATTCGCTGACCATCCTGGTGTTCATCCACTTCAAACCAAGTGACACTTTGCCATTGTTGCGTAGAATTCATACAGTTACTGTGACCTGAAATTGACTTAAATTGAATAAAAAATGATCATTTAGATTATGCTTTACACAAGAAACATAAGCTTAGCCCATAGGCAGATGATGCAAGGTTTGATATAGTCAGCGCACGGAAACCATCGTTTGTGAATAAAAATTGAAGCATTTCAGATTTTTTTCTGAATTTGATTATTCAATTAAAGACTCACATGATACGGGAAGGTCCCCAAAGAATTATGCCGACGCCGAAGGCTTATTATATCGGCAAACAAAGCAAACTGTTGCGTTTAATTGTACCTCAGGTACATAAATCAGTTTGTCTGAAAAAATATGTCGCCAACCTAGTTGGTTTTTAAACGTAAACTGATACACATCAGATTAGTCGCACCCTGGAAACGACTTCAGGCTACAGTGTTTGATGCATTGGATCTGCACCGTTTGTAAAGATACGATGATAATTCCGTATCAAGACCCCCTATCTACAGAGAAGGGTTGATCTTCGAACAACGTGACAGTGAAAGTTACTCACATCCAATGCACCGCTCGTCCGCCAGTGAAGCGTTCAGGTGACTTTAATCATTTAAAGATTGAAGCCGTATTGTCATCCTCAATACGTGAATCAAAGCCGAAGCTGATCTATATAGGTAGCAGCCGGTAAAAAAAGACTCAGACCACAATGTCTTTACATTTAGTATCTGGGCCGTTGATCCGTGATGTGTGATGTTCGCTACGTGTCTAGCGATTTTTTGCTGTGTATCACTATAAGGTGTTACACCCATGAAACGTATGTTGATTAATGCAACACATGCCGAGGAAATTCGCGTTGCACTTGTCACTGGTCAGCGTCTTTACGATTTCGACTTAGAAAACCGTACCCGTGAACAAAAAAAATCTAATATCTACAAAGGTCACGTGACTCGCGTTGAACCTTCTTTAGAAGCTGTATTCGTTGAATACGGTGCAGGTCGCCAAGGCTTCCTGTCGATGCGTGAAATCGCCAATTCTTATTACAAAGCCGATCCTCGCCAAACGTCAAATATCCGCGAACTGATCACTGAAGGCACCGAACTTCTGGTTCAGGTGGAAAAAGAAGAACGTGGCAATAAAGGCGCGGCCCTTTCTACGTTTATTTCACTGGCTGGTCGTTATCTGGTGCTGATGCCAAATAACCCGAAAGGTGGCGGTATCAGCCGTCAGATTTCAGGTGCAGTACGTGAAGAACTTAAAGAAATGCTGGCCTCCCTGAACGTACCGCGTGGTATGAGTGTGATTGTTCGTACTGCCGGTATTGGCCGTTCTCAGGAAGAGTTACAACTTGATCTGCAACACTTGATGGATCTTTGGGCTCAAATCCAGAGCACAGCCAATTCTGGTCCATCCCCAATGCTGGTGCACCAAGAAGCTGGTGTCGTAACCCGTGCCATTCGTGACTATTTACGTGATGATGTTGCTGAAATCCTGATTGACTCAGAGCAGGCCTATAACGAAGCTTATAATTTTGTAAAAGCCGTCATGCCGCGTCAAATTGACAAGCTGAAAACCTATACCTTAAATGAGCCTTTATTTGCCCATTTCGGTGTTGAAAGCCAAATTCAGACCGCTTATGAGCGTGAAGTCAAACTTCCGTCTGGTGGTTCAATCGTGATTGACCAGACTGAAGCCCTGGTGTCAATTGACATCAACTCGGCAAAGTCGACCCGTGGTCAGGACGTGGAAGACACCGCACTCAACACCAACCTGGAAGCCGCTGAAGAAATCGCACGTCAATTACGTTTACGTGATATTGGCGGCTTAGTCGTGATCGACTTTATCGACATGACCAAAGACCGCAACCAGCGTATGGTCGAAGCCAAACTGCGCGAAGCGACCCAAAGTGACCGCGCACGTATCCAGTTCGGTCAATTATCCCGTTTCGGCCTGATGGAAATGAGCCGTCAGCGTTTACGTCCGTCTTTGGAAGAAGCGACTGGCTATGTTTGCCCTCGCTGTCATGGCACAGGCATGGTACGTGATTTACGCTCACTTTCCCTATCGATCATGCGTAAAGTCGAAGAAATTGCCCTACGTGAACGTCATGGTGAAGTACAGGTTGAAGTTCCGGTTGAAATCGCGGCCTTCATGCTGAATGAAAAGCGTCACAGCCTAGTTTATCTGGAACAAACCTCCAATGTACGGGTGACTGTGCTGCCACACCCGCACCTGGAAACTCCGCATTATGAAATCACGTATAATGCTGAAGGCTTTGCGCCGACCAGCTATGAGCGTACAGAAGCCACTCGTTCAAGTGAGAAAGAGTTAGGTTATGAGTCTTCTGAATGGCATCTAGAAGAAGAACAGCATGCGCAACATGCTGCACCAGCGCCTGCACAGCCACAACAAAACAATGGCCGCAATCACAATAAACGTCGTAATCAGCAAAACCAGCCGGCTCAACCGCAAGTTGCACAGCAGGCCCCTGTTCAGGCAGCAGCTCCTGTAGCATCAAGCAGCCCATGTGCGTGGTTAGAAAACCTGTTTGTACAAAAACAGGCAGCCACTGTAGATCAGTCCCGTACAGCAAATAATGCTGCTGCCGCGATTGAGCAAATGGTAAATGGTGGTGCGGTTAGCCGTGGTCAGTTTGGCCGGGTCAATACAGCAGCTCCGGCGCAACCAGTAGCCAGCGTGGCACCAGCAACATCAAGTAATGTGTATCTTGCGCCCTCTACCGTGGCACACAAGCAAGAGCCTGAGCCGACTGAAAAGCTGGTAGAGCGTGAAGAAAAATCACAGCGTCCGCATAAAAAGCAGCGCCCTAGCCGTCATAAAGACACACGTGAACACACTCAGTCTGAAAGCTCTACTGTATCGACATCTCACGCCAACACCTCTCATCAGGTGGTGGAAGAAGTAGTTCAGGTATCACGTCAAGAGCAACGTCAAGAAGCACGTGAACATAAACGTCATTCTCGCCGTCAGCATCATAACGACACTGTACAGAGCCATGATGCTCAGAACAATGAGCAGCAACAGAATGTGCCACGTCGTGACCGCCGCAACCAGCAACGTCCGGAACGCCCGAATCGCCACCGCGATCCAAGCGTGCTGAATGAACCAGCAGTGGAAACACCGGTAGTGCCTGAAGCAGCAGCTATCAACCAGAAACAGCCTCAGGTTGAGATGATAGATGCGCCGCGTCAGGACATTATGCCGACAGCTATGGTGGTGAATATTGATCAGGCAAGCAGTGAAATTGTCGCATTAAACGGCACAGCAGTACCTGTTGCAACACCAGCTCCTGAAGTGACTGCGCCAGCTGATGCACCTGTAGAGGTTCCACCGGCTGAAGAGTTCTTGGCTGAGGTGAAGACAACTGAAGTAGAAGAGCCGCAAGTCAAGGCTGAAGCTCAGTCGACCAAGCCGCGTGCCAGCAATGATCCGCGTCAGCGCCGTCGTCAACAGCGTGAAGGTCGATCTCAACAGGCCAAAACACCACAATTGACTGCGTCGCAAATTCCGACTCTGGGTCAGTTTACGGTGGGCAGCCTGATTCGCCATGTATATGGTGAAGACTGTTCTGTGCTGATTGAACAGTTCGGTCTATTACCCACCTTCAACCGTGCCTTGCTGAAGTTTACGCAGGAATATAATGCGACTGTAGCCAAAGCAGCAGCACCTGAGCCTGAGAAAAAGCCTGTCACCCGGGATGTAGAAGTTGCCAAGGCACAGCCTGAAGCAGAGCCTGCACCAGTTCTGGATTTAACACCGCCAGCGCCTACGCCAACCGCGCGTGTAGCCAATGACCCGCGAGAGCGCCGTCGTTTAGCTAAACTTGCAGCAGAGCAAGCCTTACAGCAGGCGAAGCAGCAAGCTCAGGCCGGGTCGGCAAAAAAACTGGCTGATGCACCTGTCGAAGAGGCTGAGGCAGTAAAAGCAGAACAAGCTGAAGTGACCAGCACTGAGACAGTTCAGGCCGATGTGGCGAAAGCGCCAACAAATGCGACCGTAACTGCTGAAGTCCCGGAAAACACAGCAGTCGAGTCAGTGCCCGAAGAAGCCGTAACAGCTGAAGAAGTGACGGACACGCCAGCAGCTGCAGAAGTGGCCGAAGTCAGCGAAGCTCGTGAAGAAAAGCCTCAAGCTGAACAGAAAGCGCCTATCACTGAAACTGCGGATTCACCTGCCGCAGATCAAACAGCGACTGAAGCAGCAGAGGCGGAGAAAGCCGACAAGCAGGCTGCTCGTCCACGCCGTCCACGTGGCCGTCCACCTAAAAAAGCAAATCCTGCAACGGAGTCATAATTCGCCCAATTGTAGGAAGATAAAAAAACCTAGTCATTTCGGTGACTAGGTTTTTTTTGCTAAATTTAGTCAGAATAGGTTGATTGCACTAGACTTTAAACGTTAAAAGATAAGAGTTAAGCGTTTATTGCATATAAATCACATGTAGTGGATACGAAAAATAAATAGGAAGATCATGAGCCAGATGAACCAACCCGATCTGATTGGTATTGCAGATGTCGCAGCCAAAATTCCAGCTTTTTTAAATAAAATACCCAACCTGCTGCATGGACTAAAACAGGCTTATTTACGTACTCCCAATACCCCAACCGGTCTAGGTATGGCTTTTGAGAAAGCGGTCATGCGTAATCCGGACGGAAATGCCTTACTGTTTGAAGAACAGTGTTATAGCTATGCGCATTTAAATGCTTGGGCCAATCAGATTGCTCATTTCTATCTTTCCTTAGGCGCACAAAAAGGCGATGTGGGGGCGGTCATGATCGAAAACCGCCCCGAACTCATCGCGACAGTTATTGGTCTGGCAAAAATTGGCGTGACCATTGCCCTGCTCAATACCTCACAGGTTGGCAAAGTCCTTGCGCATAGCATCAACCTGGTCAAGCCGTTTGCTGTGATTGCCGGGGAAGAGTGCCGTGTCGCAATTGATGAAATCCGGCATGAGCTGGCTATTGCTGCGGGTCACTTCCACTGGTTTGCAGACCAAGATACACAAACAGATGCTGGGCAGGCACCCGAAGGCTTTGTCAATCTAGCAGAAAAAATTGACCTGTTCCCGAAATTCAACCCGTCTACCACCGGCTCAGTGCAGGGCAAAGACGGCCTGTTCTATATTTATACTTCGGGAACCACCGGCTTGCCGAAAGCTGTCATCTTTAGCAATGGACGCTGGACACTGGCCTATGGCACCTATGGTCATGTACTGAACCTGAATCAAGAGGATGTAATGTATTGCACCCTGCCACTTTATCATGCCACGGGGATGGTCGTGTGCTGGTGTGGCGTGATTGCAGGAAGCAGCGCACTGGCCATTCGGCGTAAATTCTCGACTTCCTCATTTTGGAAAGATGTCAAAAAATTCGATGCATCCGCAATTGGATATGTCGGCGAATTATGCCGTTATCTGATGGATGCACCGCCTTCGGAGCAGGAACACGGCCACCGCGTCACCAAAATGATTGGCAACGGCATGCGCCCGAATATCTGGGACAAGTTCAAAGCACGTTTTGGGATTAAAGAAGTTCTAGAGCTATATGCCTCCAGCGAAGGCAATGTTGGCTTTAGTAATGTATTTAATTTTGACAATACAGTCGGCTTTTCGCCCACGCCCTATGCAATTATCGAATTTGATAAAGAGAGAAATGAACCAGTCCGGGATACCAAGGGTCACTGCAAACGGGTAAAAAAAGGTGCAACTGGCCTGTTAATTGGCAAGATTACCCGTCGTTCGCCTTTTGATGGCTATACCGATCCAGAAAAAAACAAGTCCGTGATTATGACCGACGTTTTCACTAAGGGAGATGCCTATTTCAATACCGGTGATCTGGTGCGTGATATCGGCTTTCGGCATGCCCAGTTTGTAGACCGTCTCGGTGACACTTTCCGCTGGAAAGGCGAAAATGTCTCGACTACTGAAGTCGAAAACATGCTGACCGAATATGAAAAGATCGTTGAAGCAGTGGTCTATGGCGTGGAAATTCCCAATACCAACGGCCGTGCCGGCATGGCGGCCATTACCCTGCAGCCAGGCAGTGAACTGAACGAACAGGACCTGAAACAGATGGTGAGTACCTTTAAGCAATGCTTGCCTACTTATGCAATTCCGGTGTTCTTGCGTATCCAGCAGCAAGTGGAAACTACGGGTACCTTTAAATACCAGAAAAACCAGCTTAAAGAACAGGCGTTTGATCCTCAAAAAACCGATGAACGCTTGCTGGTTTTGCTTCCGAATGCGACAGAATATTGTGAATTGACTCAAGAAATATTCAACAATATTCAAGCCTATCAATACCGTTTTTAGTTTCAAAGTGCATTTTTTAAAGAGATTGAGTGAATTTGTTGCATTTATAAACAAACATCAACAAGTTTGCTAATTTTTACTTGCGCTCAGTTGATAACTTGCTACAATACGCTCCATCAAAACGGAAGTGGTGTTGAGGAAATCTCTTTTTCTTGCACTGCACATTCAGACCAAGTTTGAGTGTTGGTTCAGGGTCGTTAGCTCAGTCGGTAGAGCAGCGGACTTTTAATCCGTTGGTCCCGCGTTCGAATCGCGGACGACCCACCACTTATTTTGATGTACCTAGAGATGGGTCGTTAGCTCAGTCGGTAGAGCAGCGGACTTTTAATCCGTTGGTCCCGCGTTCGAATCGCGGACGACCCACCATCTTTTAAAGGCTTCTGATACGAAGCTCTTTTCGCTTTTAAAGCAATATCTTGAATGGGTCGTTAGCTCAGTCGGTAGAGCAGCGGACTTTTAATCCGTTGGTCCCGCGTTCGAATCGCGGACGACCCACCATTCTCCCCCTCAGAATAATTTTCTATTGATCAACCGATCATTCCAGTTTAGATCATAACGCTTATCTTATTAATTTTTATAAGTATATTCTAAGTTCGAACAAGCTAGCCCGTTTTTACCCTTCGATGCCCCTGACATTATTCAAGGTCTGATCGCTTATTGCGGCGGGAAATTATCTTTTTTGCTCAAGACATAAGCTTTAGAGGGTGCCGGATAGCCACGCTCAAATAATTCCTGATTGATGGTTTCTTTTTCACTATGAATTTTTTCCAGATTCATCACCAGCTGATTGCTATTTTTAATAATGTAATAAAAGCTGGCACCTTCTTTACGCTGGATAATCAGCTCGGTACGTTCCGGATTCACGATCCAGCGATCTTTACGATAGGTGATATTGCCATCATCGGAGTTCTTTGAATTATCAATAAAAATTTTACCATGCTGCACAATACTGCGATGCACTGTACCATCTGCCAATAAAGTCAGAATAAATTCAGCTGTTCCCTCGATACAGGGTACAAAACGGCCATCACACTGAATTTTAGCGCAATAGCGTCCTACAAAATCCTGAGCATATTCAGGTACAGGCTGAGACTCCCCGGCTGTTTCGGCCCGAAAATTGGTCTGGGAGGCGATCTGGGTCAAGGACTTGGCGACCACCGGCTCTGTAGGCACGGTATTGGCCGCCGTTATGCTGATCCCACTGGCCTGTTCCGATCCAGCAATTTCCTGCATAGGCTGAACCTGGTGACGATCACAGGCCAACAACCCCGCTATACCAGCGAATACCAGACCCAGCCGACTCAAAGTATTGAATGCATAAACTGACACAATTGATTTCATCTTTTCACGCACCGCAATAGGGCTATATATGCCATAGGGCTTATAAGAGTTGTATAAATTTTTGACATAAATCAATGAATTTTTCATTATGTTAGAGGCTGGAGCCTAAATAATTAATCTTTATTAACATTACTTAACGAATTAATCAGGAGGATACGCTTTAAAATTTGCAAAAAAGCTCCATCTTTTAATTCATGAATCATTTTGTAAAGATTCAAGCTTATTTTTTTCAGGAGATATGTATGACCAATGTTGGTTTATATCGCTCAAACCGCTCCAATATGATTGCAGGTGTCATGGGCGGTATTGCTGAACGTTTTGGTTGGAACGTCACCCTATTACGTCTTATTTTTGTTTTGCTCTCGGTGATGAGCGCGGCCTTTCCGGGTATTTTGGTTTATCTGGTCTTATGGCTGGTGATTCCAAAAAAGAACCTGATGCTGGAAGAATAACCCTTATTTTCCTTTAAGTTTTCACCCAGATTGAATGTGGTGAACTTTTATACCGCAATAATTCCCCCAAATTATTGCGGTTTTTTTATTGATTTTTCCTTCTATTTTTTAAAGCCGATCTCAAGCTGGCTATTTACCCTACCGCAGATTCGCTATAACTTAGTCATGTATTTCTAGAAATGGATATTCAATGACGCAGGCAGAATGGATCATCTTATGTCTTTGTGCATTTGCCGCGCTGTTACACGGATTAAGCGGCTTTGGCTTTCCAATGATGAGTACGGCGTTACTCTCGATGCAATACTCCTTAAGTCTGGCCATCGCTCTGGTCATTCTGCCCTGCCTGCTGCTTAACCTGATTTTACTCAAAGCCGATCCCTCCCGGGGGATGCTCGCAAGCATCACTTATCATTTTAAAAAATACTGGCCACTGATTCTGAGCAGCCTGTTGGGCAGCCTGCTCGGTGTAAAATTACTGCTTTGGCTGAATGAGGGCTATCTTAAATTATTGCTCGGCGCAGTGATCCTGTTTTATGTGCTGGACCAGCTGCGCCACCAGCCTTTTCAGGTCAGCCCCACTGTATGCAGCATGCTCGGGTTCGGTCTGCTGGCAGGGACAATTGGCGGGGCCACCAATGCCATGGCCCCTTTTTTAATGATGTATCTGCTGAGCTGCAAGATTTCTACCACTGAAGTCGTGATGGTCAGCAACCTGAATTTTATTGTCAGTAAACTGGTGCAGCTCTGTGTGCTCTTCCCTCTCCTGCTACAGCTCAATCCCCAACAGCAGTATATTTTAGTCTGGATCACAGTATTTGCGCTGGCCGGCGTCTGGATAGGTGGAAAGATTCGCCATCGGCTATCACCACAACATTTTAGATCTCTGGTCTTAGGACTGCTGCTGATTTTTGGCCTGCATGCACTCTGGCAAAGTACTGCACTATTACAACATTCTGCGCTACTCATTAAGTAGTATATTTTTCAGGACAATATCCATTACATTAGATCAATAATAACCAGGACAAATTCTTTCAAATAAAATGTGGAGTAAGGAGATTGTATGAGTGTTAATTTAACCACCCCGACCAATGTCATGCCCAAAGGAAGCCGTAAGGGTTGGATTCTGATTATTCTTTCCACCCTGATTGCCTATGGTCTGTATAACATTTTGCCCTATGATGAAAATGCCAATAAGGGCTTAGCCCTATTAATTTTTATTGGTATTTTATGGCTGACCGAAGCCTTACATATTACGATTACTGCACTACTGGTTCCCGTGCTGGCGGTGCTGCTGGGCATGCCCATGGCCTCGGGTGAGGAACTGGTTCCCATCACGACTCAGGCAGCATTGGCCACGTTTGCTGATCCGGTAATTTTCCTGTTCTTCGGCGGTTTTGCTTTGGCAACGGCGCTGCATATCCAGAAACTCGACAAGAAAATTGCTATGTGGATTATTTCACTCTCCGGTGGGCATCTTGGCGTCTCGGTGCTGGCAATTTTTATTGTCACCGCCTTGCTTTCCATGTGGATTTCCAATACTGCCACCGCAGCAATGATGTTACCGCTGGCACTGGGCTTACTTGCACATCTGGATGTGCAGCATGAACGCAAAACCTTTGTTTTTATTCTGCTCGGGATTGCCTATTCCGCCAGTATTGGCGGTCTTGGCACCATGGTTGGCTCACCGCCCAATGCGATTGCGGCCAAGGCGCTCGACTATGATTTTGCCGACTGGATGAAAATCGGTTTACCGATGATGCTGATTATCCTACCTGCCATGCTGGTCAGTCTGTATCTGGTGCTGTGTCCCAAACTGAATCATAAAGTCCAGTTTATCACTGAAGATATTCCCTGGACCGGCACCCGTATCGCCACCATGATTCTGTTCCTATGTACTGCAACCGCCTGGATTTTCAGCAAGAAGCTGACGGAAAATTTCGGGATCAGCCAGCCCGATACCTGGATTGCCATTTTAGCAGCTTGTATGGTGGTCATTCTGGGCACCGCGACATGGAAACAGATTTCAGAGAATACCGACTGGGGCGTGCTCTATCTGTTCGGTGGTGGCCTGACATTAAGTGCCGTTCTGAAAGATTCAGGCAGTTCACTGGTGCTGGGTCAGACTCTGGCCAATGCCTTTGGGGATGCCTCTCCACTACTGATTATTTTCGTGGTAGCGACCTTCATTATTTTCCTGACCGAATTTACCAGTAATACGGCCTCTGCCGCACTTCTGGTTCCGGTCTTTGCCGCCATTGCTGCCCAAATGGGTATGCCTAAAGAAATTCTGGTGATTGTAATTGGTATCGGTGCTTCCTGTGCCTTCATGCTACCTGTAGCCACCCCGCCAAATGCGATTGTGTTTGGTACCGGTCATATCCAGCAAAGTGAAATGATGAAAGTAGGCTTTGTCCTGAACATCATGTGTATTTTCCTGATTTCCCTATTTATTTACTGGTTCTTTATTTAATCTATCTTTTCAAATACAGACCAAAGCACACTCCGGTGTGCTTTTTTATGGGAATCTCCAAATTGTTCTAGTCTGCAAAAAGATAAGCCCTGTTTTTTTCTACACCTTAAATTCTATAAAACTGGCTGATAAGCAGACTCAATAAAATACAGGCCTCATCCCTGCTATAGGCAATTGAGTGTCTAAGCTTTCATTTTAAGATGGTTCAGTTCCTGATTTAAGGCGGCAATAATATCGGCCCGGCTAATAATCCCCACCAGCTGCTGCTCACTTACCACTGGAATATAATTAAAAGAACGTTCAACAAAATAAGGCACCAGATCCTGAATCGGTTGCAAGGGCTGCACTGTCACCACCTTACGGGTCATAATGTGTTTGACCGGATGTTCCCAGCTGCTGCGAAGATCACCAGCGTGCTTCAACCATTCCACCACCTCATACATCGCCAGGGTCCCGACCAGTTTTTCATTGGCATTGACCACTGGCAGGCTCATCAGGTTCATCTGCTTAAACTTGTCCAGAGCATGCTGAATATTATCTGTTTCATGCAATGTGACCACGTCCTTGGTCATAATATCCTGACAGCTGAACTGGGTGACTGCACGCGCATTGGCCAGGTCTTGTGCCTCTAAAATAATCTTTTGCAAATCATATTCACTAATGTCCAGCAGCTCGGTCTGATGGTCCAGCACGTCCTGAATATCTTGCGGCCGAATCGTCACTTTCTGGGTCGGCGTTGGGTCTTTGGAACGAGTATTCAGCTGGGCCTGTTGCTGTGGATAACGCTTGCCAATCATCCGGTTAAAAATAATTGCAATTACCATCAACAAGACCGAATTGAGCAGTACCGGATAAAAAACAAAGGCATAGCCCAATTCATGTACCGCACTACCGCCCAGTACTGCTGTAATAGCCACCGCACCACTGGGTGGATGCAGGGAATCGGTGGTCATCATCAGGATAATTGCTAGAGCCACTGCCAGACTAAAGGCTTCGGTCGGATTGGCAATATACAAGGCACAGGTCACACCGATCACCGCAGCAATGGTATTTCCCACCATAATGTTCCAGGGCTGTGCCAGGGGACTGGCTGGAACAGCAAAAAGTAGGACCGAAGACGCACCCATCGGCGCAATATACCAAGCCTCAAAGTCTCCCAGTATCCAGTAACTCAGCAGGGAGGATACTCCAAGACCCAGCAATGCACCGATTCCACATAACAAACGATCTTTAAAAGGAAGAACTTTAAAATTGGGTTTTAAGGTATTAAGCCATTCGAGATTTGAGTGAAACACGCTTTGCCTGGTCTGATTTTTTTACAAATTTTGCGTATTATAAAACCAAGTGTTATTGAAGATGTATTCATTTTATATCTTTTCTAAATTGATTTTTTTACTGATACAACAATGCTTAAAATAAAATCAATAAATATCAAATACTTAAAACCATATTAAATAGAATCAGTGCTAAAAAGTCTCATCATTCTTTTCTATTCCACTTAACAATTATTATCTCAAGCAGAACTGATCCATCTTTTAGCTCAAGTAAAAGACCTCACTATCTGCCTGCCTGTTCCGGATCTCACTGAAAAAATTATGCGTTTTTGTCAGATGAAGGCTGAAGAACAGCTACTCGTCATAGTGAGAATGGAGGACAGGTTCAAAGAGTCAATCACGATCACTCATGTAGAATTACAGAATTTTCATCGTCTTGTACTGAGATTTGCACAGAGATTTAGCTTAATGTATGAACCAAAAGTTACTATCGAGCTAGAACCTTTTGATGATAAAACGCTATTGGACTTTACCTGGATGTTTAGCGATTTGGCTAAAAAACCATCCCAACTGTGCATTTGAAATCAGGTAGCGCATAAAAGATTTAAAAACAGGGATCAGAGCTTAAACCTTTGCCACACTCCGGCAAAGTCCTTATAATTGAGCGCAATTTTTCTCTAATTTTAAGTGGATGACCATGAGTCGCGCCATATCGCATATTGATACTTTCCAAGGCTTAATTCTTGCCTTACAAAACTACTGGGCGGAGCAAGGCTGCGTCGTGTTACAACCTTACGACATGGAAATGGGTGCAGGAACATTCCACACTGCAACCTTCCTGCGTGCGCTGGGTCCTGAAACCTGGAACGCGGCCTATGTACAGCCTTCACGCCGTCCCAAAGATGGCCGTTATGGTGAAAACCCGAACCGTTTGCAACACTACTACCAGTTCCAGGTGGTACTAAAACCCAACCCGGACAACATCCAGCAGCTTTATCTGGATTCTTTAAAAGCGATTGGGATTGATCCTTTGGTACACGACATCCGTTTCGTGGAAGACAACTGGGAATCGCCGACACTGGGCGCATGGGGCTTAGGCTGGGAAGTTTGGCTCAACGGTATGGAAGTGACGCAGTTCACGTACTTCCAGCAAGTCGGTGGTGTTGAATGCTACCCGGTTACTGGTGAAATCACTTATGGTCTGGAACGTCTGGCCATGTATCTACAAGGGGTAGATTCGGTTTACGACCTGGTCTGGACCAAAGGCCAGTTCGGTACAGTGACTTATGGCGATGTATTCCATCAAAATGAAGTAGAGCAATCGACTTATAACTTTGAATATGCCCCGATCGAGAAGATGCTCGATCTGTTCGACTTTTATGAAGCTGAAGCATCTCGCCTGATTGAAGCTGAACTGCCATTGCCTGCTTATGAACAAGTCATTAAAGCATCTCATTGCTTTAACTTGCTCGATGCACGCGGCGCAATCTCGGTGACTGAGCGTCAGCGCTATATTTTACGTGTACGCACGCTTGCACGTTCTATCGCACAAAGTTATGTTGCTGCACGTGCCAAACTGGGCTTCCCAATGGCTGAACCGCATCTGCGTGATGAAGTCTTGGCACAATTAAAAGCCCAAGTGGAAGCAGAAGCAGCCCAAGCAGAAAAATCAGCGGAGAACAAATAATGTCTAAACATACCATTTTATTTGAACTTGGCTGTGAAGAACTTCCACCAAAAAGCCTGAAAAAATTACGTGATGCGCTGCAAGCAGAAACCGTAAAAGGCTTAAACGATGCTGGACTGGCTTTTGATTCTATCGAAGCATACGCAGCGCCCCGTCGTCTGGCTTTAAAAATTGTCAATGTTGACGCTGCGCAAGCCGATACGCAAAAACGTTTTGATGGTCCTGCTGTACAGGCGGCGTATGATGCAGAAGGTAAACCGACGAAAGCCCTAGAAGGCTTTATGCGTGGTCAAGGGATTAGCGTTGATCGGGTCTCTACTTTTCAGGCCGGTAAAGTTGAAAAAGTGTGCTACTACAAAGATGTCAAAGGTCAAAGCCTGGATGCGCTGTTACCGCAAATTCTACAAAATGCGCTGGACAACTTACCTATCGCTAAACGTATGCGCTCTGCGGCAAGCCGTACCGAGTTTGTACGTCCAGTGAAATGGGTGGTATTGCTCAAAGATGATCAAGTGATCGAAGCAACGATTCAGGACCACCAAGCCAGTAACCTGAGCTATGGTCACCGTTTCCATGCGCCTGAAGCGATTACTCTGGCCCATGCGGAAGAATATCTTCCGAAGTTAAAAGCAGCTTACGTTGTGGCGTCTTTTGAAGAGCGCCAAGCCATCATCGACCAGCAAGTCAAAGCGCTGGCGGATGAGGTGAATGCGATTGCAATTGTACCAAGCGACCTTCGTGATGAAGTGACTGCACTGGTTGAATGGCCGGTGGCTTTACGTGCCAGCTTTGAAGAGCGCTTCCTGACCGTGCCGCAAGAAGCGCTGATCACCACCATGCAGGACAACCAGAAGTACTTCTGTCTGGTAAATGCTGAAAATAAATTACAGCCTTACTTCATTACTGTATCGAATATCGAATCTAAAGATCCGGCCCAGATTATTGAAGGTAACGAGAAAGTTGTTCGTCCGCGTCTATCTGATGCTGAATTCTTCTTCCTGCAAGATCAGAAGCAGCCACTGGCTTCTCGTAAAGAGAAACTGGCCAATATGATCTTCCAGATAGAATTGGGGACGCTTTGGAACAAGTCTGAACGTATCGCCAAACTGGCTGTTGCACTGGCGCCCATTACCGGTGCAAATGCTGCTGATGCTGAAAAAGCCGCGCTGCTGGCAAAATGCGATTTGACCTCTGAGCTAGTGGGCGAATTCCCTGAACTTCAAGGGATTGCGGGTACTTACTACGCACGTCTTGAAGGCGAAAATGATGAAGTTGCAGAAGCTTTAGGTGAACAATATTTACCTAAATTTGCAGGTGACGTTTTACCGAAAACCAAAACCGGTACGACGATTGCCCTGGCGGACCGTTTAGATACCTTGACGGGGATTTTCGGTATTGGTCAGGCACCGACTGGCTCTAAAGACCCGTTTGCACTGCGTCGTTCTGCGATTGGTATCCTGCGTCTGGTGACTGAAAACGAGCTGGATGTTTCAATTGAAGAACTGATCAAACTGGCTTTGGCTGCCTACGGCGATGTACTGAAAGATCCGGCGAAGACTCTAGCCGATGCTGTTGCCTTCCTTGAAGGTCGTTACCGTGCCAAATATGAAGACAAAGGCGTTGCTGTTGATGTGATTCAAGCGGTTCAGGCGTTGACACCAAAATCCCCACTGGATTTTGACAAGCGTGTCAATGCAGTTAATCACTTCCGTACATTGCCTGAAGCTGCTGCTCTAGCTGCTGCCAACAAACGTGTTGCGAATATTCTTGCCAAAGAGGCTGCTCCTGCTGGTGAAGTTGTTGAAGCAAACCTGGTGGAAGATGCTGAAAAAGCATTATTCGCTGAACTTGCGAAAATCACACCAGTGGTTGAGCCGCTGTTTGCTTCTAAGGATTACACGGCTGCGTTGTCTGCATTGGCTGCCCTGCGTGCGCCAGTTGATGCATTCTTTGACGGTGTCATGGTCATGGCGGATGATGCTGAGCTAAAAGCAAACCGTTTACGTCTGCTTGCTCAGTTACGTGACCTGTTTACCAAAGTGGCTGATATTTCGGTGTTACAGCACTAAGCTAATTAGTTGAAGTTTAAACAAAACCCCGCTATAAATTAGTGGGGTTTTTTTTTGAGCAATAAGAATGAAGTTAATCAAAGTACATGTAAAAAATTATCGAAGTATTTTAGATAGTGGTGAAATCGAGATTGAAAAAATCAAAACGGTTTTAGTTGGTATCAATGAATCTGGCAAAACTACTTTACTAAAAGCTATTAACCAATTAAACCCCGCTAGTGACGTTGAAGAGGTCAGTCTCTTACGAGATTTTCCGCGTGCAAAGTATGCTGATCATATTAAAGGACAAGAAATAGAAAAAGTTTGTTCTTCTACACTTTTAGTTAAAGGTACGTTCTGCCTAGAATCCTCGGATAGAGAACAGATACTCTTTAATTTTCCAGAAATAGAAGAGTTAGAAATAGATTTAGAAAAAGTTTTTTACGTTAAAGATAAATTTTATAAAGGATCTAGTCATCTTCTAGAAAATTTTGATCGCTTCACTTTTGGGAGTATAAAAAAAGATATCCTACGGTTAAATGAAGCTCTAAATCAGTCATCAAATGCTGAACAATTAATTCATGATATAACTTTAATTTTACATCAATCGAAAGGAGATAATTATTATATTATTGAATCAGAAGCCATAAGTTTAAAAATACTTCTTGAACAAGCTGAAATAAAAATTGATGAAGAGAATCAAAAAGAATTAGATCGAATTTCAAATATCTTAAAAAAATTAAACACCAATATAATTTATTATAAATTGCTCAAACAACTTTCAACAAAACTTCCAAAATTTGTTTACTTTAATAATCTTAGATTAGCATTTGAAGTGCAACACCATGTTGTTGCCATAATACCTGACTCGGACTTTTAAAGCCGAGTCTTTTTCTTGGACGATGATTCAAGCGTTGAGTAATTTCTGCAATATAGGCATCC
>NZ_VLSR01000009.1:0-133697 GCF_007558235.1 Acinetobacter sp. RF15B
GCTGGCGACCATAGCAAGAGTGAACCACCTGATCCCTTCCCGAACTCAGAAGTGAAACCTCTTTGCGCTGATGGTAGTGTGGGGTTACCCATGTGAGAGTAAGTCATCGCCAGCTCATTATTCAAAAATCCCCCTGCTAATCAGCAGGGGGATTTCTTTTTTTATAAAAAGAAAAAAATAAGAAGGAGAATAAAAATCAGAACAATAGTGTGGATGTCCTGCTAGAAATTAAAAACTTAGCTAAAGCTTCATACAATTGCTGTCTGTTTGTCATTTAAAGCTGATTTAATCAGTTTTGACTATAAAAAATGACGAGATGAAGAGCCGTATGAGAAAAATTTCGCTGAGCGTGTTAAGTATTTGCATCTTGATGCTTTCTGCTTGTAAAGATTCAGATCATCACGACACAACTTTACCCGAGCAGACATTAACAGAACCTACACTGATATCTTTTGCCAAGTTGGATGTAGAAACTTATGCAGAAGGTCCTGATTCTGGCCATGATGTTAAGGGAGCGAATGGAATTTTTCCTCCCTTTAAAGGTCAGCCTGTACAAGGTTTTTCGGCTGCCCTTAAAAATCCAGACGGTACTTACCTGGCGATGTCTGATAATGGTTTTGGCGCTCAAGATAATTCAGCAGATTATTTATTGCGTTTACATCACCTTTCAATTGATTTTAGAACTAAAGTTGGTGGGACAGCAGGGGTAAAACCTCTGGCTTATATCCAGCTGCGCGATCCTAATCGTCTGATTCCTTTCGATATTGTTAATCAAAATACCCAAGAACGCCCGTTAACAGGCGCTGATTTTGATCCAGAATCGATGCAACGCACTGCAAATGGAGATATCTGGATTGGAGATGAGTTTGGTCCTTATTTACTGCATTTTAATGCCGAAGGCATCTTGCAAAGCCCACCTATTGCTTTGCCACACCCTCGCAAACCCGGAATTGAACTCCGTTCTCCACAAAATCAGCTGAATAAAATGGGTCAAAATTATGTGACTCCGTTGGTACAACGCAGTGGCGGTTTTGAAGGGATGGCCATCTCCACTGATGGCCAATATCTTTATCCTCTACTGGAAAAACCGTTAATTGATGCGACTCAATCACAACTGATTATTTCCGAATTTGATATTCAGAAAAAAGCTTATACTGGAAAGGTCTATTATTTTGATCTTGATAGTAAAGCCACAGCAATTGGTGATTTTCAGCTATTTAATCAGTCAGAAGGCATTATTATCGAGCGGGATGATACTGAAAATAATCTGGGCGGTTATAAAAAATTAATCAAAATTAAGTTGAATCAACCTGGTGAAGCAGTTTCACGTATAGAGCTGGTCAATTTGATGAATCTTGCCAATCCGGACTTGTTATACGGACCTGTACGCGCAGGCGATATAGCTACTAATACTCGTTTTGGTTTGCCTTTCCAGACAATTGAAGATCTGATTATTGAAGGGCCAGACTTGCTTACTGTGCTGAATGATAATAATTTTCCTGGCTCTAGCGGACGTAACCGCAACCTGGCAGATGATAATGAAATTATCCAGATTCGTTTGGAAAAAGCTTTATATTAGGAATTGTTGAGCATTTTTAATAAATCCCCAGATGGATCCATCTGGGGATTTTTTTATATAAATTTTACAGAAAACCAGTTTATCACTTTGATAATACTTTATTTTATATGTGAATAATCACATATTTAGCTGAATTAATTAAATATTTTTATTTACAAATTTAGTGTTAAAAAGCCAATAAAGTTAAAAAATGATCAATTTTGCAGTCGACAAAGTATAAATAATCATCCATTTTATATAAAAAGTGAATAAGCATTCATTTTTTATACAATAAGTAAAAGCTCACAATTGGAGGTGAGGTAAAAATGTCAGCGATAATAAATGTAAATGCTGTAGTGGATGAAGCAAAGTTTAAACCTTTCCATTTAAAAATCGTATTGTGGTGTCTGTTTGTCGTTATTTTTGACGGTTATGACTTGGCAATTAATGGAGTTGCTTTACCTCTACTCATGCAAGAATGGAATATGACAGCGGTGCAAGCTGGCATGTTGGCAAGTACCGCACTGGCGGGAATGATGTTTGGGGCCATGCTGTTTGGGATGCTGGCAGATAAAATTGGCCGAAAAAATGTAATTCTGATTTGTGTGACTCTATTTAGTGGATTCACCTTTTGGGGCGGTTTCGCCTCAAGCCCAACCGAGTTTGGGGTTTTACGTTTTATTGCCGGTCTGGGTATTGGGGGAGTGTTGCCTAATCTGGTGGCTTTAACCTCAGAATATGCACCACAAAAAAAGCGCAGTACCTTGGTGACTACTATGTTTAGTGGCTATGCGGTAGGTGGTATTATGGCGGCATTGCTCGGGGCTTGGTTAACACCAAGTTTTGGCTGGGAAATCATGTTTTATATTGCAGGGCTTCCTTTATTGATCTTGCCACTGTTATGGTTCTATCTACCTGAATCACTGACTTTTCTAGTAAAAAAGCAGAAAAATGAAAAAGCCAGTAAAATTGTACAGCAGATTGTTCCTGAACAGGCGGTTACCGCAGATACTCAATTTGTACTGAATGAAGTCCACGCACCAGAAGGCTCTATTGCCGCCCTGTTTAAACAAGGCCGTAGCATGAGCACCTTACTGTTCTGGAGCTGCTTCTTTATGTGTTTGCTGATGGTATATGCGCTGGGCAGCTGGTTGCCAAAACTGATGATGGCCGCAGGCTATTCATTGGGTAATAGCTTGATGTTCCTGCTGGCGATGAATATCGGTGCGGTAATTGGTACGATTGGTGGAGGGATTCTAGCAGACCGTTTTCATCTGAAACCGGTTATTATCGGCATGTTCCTGCTGGGTGCGGTGTCTCTGGTGGGCCTCGGCTTTAATTCTCCACAAGTGGTAATTTATTTACTGGTGGCGGCCGCGGGTGCTTCTGCAATTGGCAGTAGTATTCTGCTATATAGTTTTGTGGCGCAATATTATCCTTTATCCATCCGTTCTACCGGCATTGGCTGTGCTTCTGCAGTCGGCCGCACTGGTGCCATTGTGGGACCAATCGTGATCGGTTTCTTGCTGGGCATGGAATTACCACACAAGATGAATTTCCTGGCTGTGGCAATCCCGGCCATTATTGGCGCAATTTCTGTTGCCCTGATTGTGCGTAAAGACCTGGCGGCAGAACATGATACAGAGACTGTGTTGGCAGCCAAAAAGCTCAATTCGATTAAAACCTAGGCATTTTTTGCCAATTAAAATGAATTAAACTTTTAAAGAATTACAAAAGCCCCTTTCAATTAAGGGGCTTTTGTTTAAATTTTCTATAAAAATACAGGGCCGAAAAATAGTTAGCTTATGTTTAATTACTGGGCTAAGTTTAATTAAAATTATAATTAATTCATTATTCAATAATTTATCTTAATAAAAACGTGACATATCACGCAAATAAATGCCTTTTCCCAATTCATAGAAATATATCATTTAGTCTTATTGTGCCTGAAATCTGACTTCCGTATATTCCTCAGTCTTGAATCTTCAGTTGAATATTCAATTGAGTCTTCAAAAGGATATTATGGACAAGTACTCATGGGAGATGAGAACGATGACAACGGAAAAAGTGGATATTAGTTCTGTAGTCGATAATGCGAAATTTACGCCTTTTCACTTCAATGTAGTTGCTTGGTGCTTACTCATTATTTTGTTTGATGGCTATGATTTAGCAATTAATGGTGTGGTTTTACCATTATTGATGCAGGATTGGGGTCTAAGTGCTGTTCAAGCAGGTATGTTGGCCAGTACCGCACTTGCCGGGATGATGTTTGGTGCGATGATTTTTGGTTCCTTGGCGGATAAAATCGGTCGTAAAAAAGTCATCATGATTTGTATTGTATTATTTAGTGGTCTGACTTTTGCTGGGGGTTTTGCTTCAAATCCAACCGAATTCGGAGTTTTACGCTTTCTTGCCGGTCTGGGCATTGGTGGGGTGATGCCTAACCTGGTGGCCTTAACTTCTGAATATGCGCCACAAAAAATGCGCAGTACCTTGGTGACCACCATGTTTAGTGGTTATGCCGTAGGTGGGGTGATGGCCGCCTTATTAGGTTCGTGGTTTACGCCAAGTTTTGGTTGGCAAATCATGTTCTTTATTGCTGGAATCCCGTTATTTTTATTACCGGTCATCTGGAAATTTTTGCCTGAATCACTCGCTTTTATGGTGAAAGAAAATAAACAGCAGGAAGCACGTCGTATTGTACGTCGTTTGGCGCCAGAGGTTAGCGTAAATGAGCAAACTACGTTTAGCCTGCCACAGGGAAATGTACCTGAACCTGCTAACGTGGTGAGCCTGTTCCGTCGTGGCCGTGCGGTCAATACGGTTTTGTTCTGGATTGCCTTCTTTAGCTGCTTACTCACTATGTATGCATTAAGCAGCTGGTTGCCGAAGCTGATGATGGCAGCAGGCTACTCGATGGATAACAGCCTGATGTTTATGATGGTCATGAACGTGGGTGCAGTCGTCGGTATTGTCGGTGGTGGTATTTTGGCTGACCGTTTCCATTTGAAACCGGTATTGATGTTCCTCGGTATGATGGGCGCGATTGTGATGAGCCTGATGGGTTTCCAGTCAAATCAGTTTTTGCTTTACATCTTGGTGTTCCTGGCAGGTGCAGCATCGATTGGTTCGCAAATGTTATTGTATAGTTATGTAGCGCAATTCTATCCATTGGCCGTACGTTCAACCGGTATTGGCTGGTCTTCTGCAATTGGCCGAATGGGGGCAATTGTCGGCCCGATCCTGATTGGTGGCTTACTGGGTATGAATCTGCCTGCACACTTCAACTTTATGGCAGTCGGTTTACCGGTACTGATTACAGCAATTGCGGTTGCGTTGATCATGCATGAAAATGAAGCTGACAAGATTGGTTCAATTGAGCCAGCAGTGTCTAAAGCTTAAAGCTAAGGATTAAATAACAAGCCTCCAAAAGGGGGCTTTTTATATTAATTTTTTATTGAAAAATAAACTTTGTGTATTAATATTATTACTTTTCATTAATGCATATAATAGGTAAAAATGAGTCTTAATAAATTAGAAGAAAATAATTATCGAATCCTTTTAGATTCAAGATGGTCATTAGCAGATTTAAATAATTTTACTCGCTTATATATGCAAAATTATGCATTTGTTTATTGCTTAGAAAATATAACAGGAATTATAAATTCAAATTCTTTTTTACAAGAGATAGAGGTTTATAAGCTGAGAGATGGCCTTACATATGTAAATGCTTATCATCTTTTTGCAAGATATATTCCTACAGAAGATAAACCTATTATTCGTGCAATAACTTATGCATCTCCTGGATTTATTGAATTAATTTTAAATTATGAAGTAGCAAAAAAGATTGCTGAATCTGTTAATATTTTTTTAGCTTTATTCAATGAATCTTATTCTGCTTACAAAAACTTAAAGGAAATTTATAGCAATTTAAGTAAAAGACGTAAGGAAAAACATGACAGCTCATTAAAATTAGCAGCAAATGAAATTAGAGAAGTAAGAAAGCTTAATGAGGAATTAGCAAAAAGTTTAGGGTATGCAAATTTAACTGATTTAAGTCAGAAAGTTGGAGATCCAGAAGAAGTATCTAAACTTCTTTTAGCTCATTATCGTAGAATGAAAGCAATGTCACAATTTGTGCAAGAAAATAAAGCTGATTTTCCTTTAGAATAAGGCAATACTTTAAAATAAAGTTATTAGCGTATGAACATTAACTCATTCTCCCCAATCCCTGAAGATGACAACGAACTGCATCTTCCTGAACTGGTGTACTGGGCTTCCTTAGGTGACGTTGAACAGGTCGAGCAGGGTTTGCAAGAAGGTCTGAACGTGAATTCTGCCGATGAAGAAGGCTATAGCGCCCTACAGGCTGCCGCTGAAAATGATCATCTGGCTGTGGTCAAACTGCTGGTCAGTAAAGGTGCAGATCTGGCCCATCGTAGCCCTCATACTGCCTTGGAACTGGCCGAAATGGCACGCAATAAAGAAGTGATTGCTTACCTGAAAAGTCTTACAGGCGGCATCTAAACATAAAAAGAACCTCAATCATGAGGTTCTTTTTATTTTAAGGATTTAAGCCGCTTCGCCTTCAAGTTCTTTCAAGATTGCTTCATTAAAGGCAGGAATATCATCTGGATTACGTGAAGTAATCAATACCCAATCACCGGTATTGCAACGATGAACCGGTTCATCGACCCATTTCCCGCCGGCATTTTCCAGATCCAGCTTAATGCTCTTATACGAGGTCAGATTCTTGTCTTTAATCCGCTGTGCATCAATCAATACCCATGGCCCATGACAGATTGCGGCAATCGGTTTGTGCTTGTCAGCAAAATGCTGAATGATGTTCTGGGCATCCTGATTGATTCTTAAGGTATCCGCATTCACTGTACCGCCCGGAATTACCAGCAGATCATAATCATCCAGATTGACGTGGTCGAAACTGGTATCCGGCGTATATTCGGTAGCAGCTTTGGTATCGCCTTTTACAGTTGCCACATCTTCATTCTTTTCTGCAGCATGAATCACTTCAAATCCTTTGGATTTGAGAAAGTTTAAAGGCTCGACCAGTTCATCATGTTCAATACCTTGATTTGAAGTAATAAAGAGGACCTTTTTTACCATGATCGCTGTTCCCAAAAAATGTGAGGATTTTCAGCTTAACAACAAGCCGATTCTTACAATGTGGGAGTTTTAGCTTGCAATTGTTAAGCAATGCTAAGTCAGGATATCGAGATAAAAAAAGCTCCGACATCCTGTCAGAGCTTTTTTTGTACTTCACTTTTAGGCATAACTCCTGTCATACCTTACGTCCTGAGGTATTACATTATTCTTGTTGTTTTTAGGTATTTGAGCGTCCTGCTCTTTATAGGGGTAGAATAGTCTGTATTGAAAAATCGGTATAGAGGTTGATCATACTGCATGTTGTAAGCCTGAACTTACAAGGTTAAATCAGACCCGCATAGCCCTCTTTAGAAGTGTATATCCAGACCGACATAAGGCCCTTTAAACTCAAGTTTCAGATCAGGTGCCTGACTCTGCTCAGCGTCAATCTTCATAATCCGATAACCCGCTTTGGCACCGACATCAACCAGTAGATTATCAATAAAATTATATTGCACTTCAGCCTGCAAGTCAGTGAGCGAGGTATCGCTACCACGGCTCAATACAGCCTCTGCTTTGGCGCTGAGTCCGGTAAATGGCAGTTTCACTCCGGCCTGTCCATAAACCAGGGCTGCATAACCATCCGCTTCATAATCCGTCAAGTAGGGCGCATTGCGATGTTGAACGGTACCTTGAAGATTGGTAAGACCAAGGCCCAGATCTGCACTGACGATATTATCGAGTATTTCGTAGTAGAGAATATAATCAATCCGGTCGAGCTGAATGTCCGCGGAAAGACCCGGAATATCTTCCTTACTTTGGCTGTCCAGATTAACGTATTTAATTTTAACATTCGGAATGATCGGTACTGGATGCTCTAAGGCCACAGACAGTTGTGCCGTACCCTGACGATCCAGCACATGCTGATATTCTGGCACTGGATGACGGGTTGTATTTTCACTATAACCCTCAAAATTCCAGTAACTCAGATCAGCTTTCAGTCCCAGCACATCTGCATGACTGAATGTGGTTAGGCCACATCCGAGGAATAGGGCAGTTAATATTGTTATCTGCTTCATATTTTCCCTTATATTTTGTTTAAATTGAACGATGTCATTTACCGAAATACATATTCTTAATATCTGCATCTGGGTGCATCATATAGCTAATTTTAAAATTGTAATATATTTGGATGCAAAGGACGGAGCAATGGGATCTACAGCAGTACAGCCTTATAACGATTATCCCTTATATGTAGCCGGAAAACCGGTGGAGACAGGAGCATGGCTGGAAGTTAAACATAAATATAGTCAGGAACTTTATGCACGGGTTGCCCTGGCAGATGCCAAAACTTTGGAGCAGGCTATTCAGGCTGCTGCCGCGGCCGAAGCCGAGATGGCAGCGTTAAAACCTTTTCAAAAGCAGAATATCCTGTTGCATTGTGTGCAGCGTTTTAAAGAAATCCGTGAAGAGCTGACCACTATCCTGATTGCAGAAGGCGGTAAGCCTCGTAAAGCCGCCGCTGCGGAAGTTGAACGCCTGATTAATACCTTTCAGATTGCCGCAGATGCCGTCACCCAGATGGATCAGGGACGTATTTTACCGCTGGCCGTTACGGCAGCAGCCGCGGATTATCAGGGCATGGTCAAGCAGATGCCTATTGGCGCCGTTTCCCTGATCAGTCCGTTTAACTTCCCCCTGAATCTGACGGCACATAAGATTGCACCAGCAATTGCCGCGGGTTGTCCTTTTGTGTTGAAGCCAGCCAGCCTGACGCCAATTTCTGCCTTAAAAATTGCCGAGATTCTGGCTGAAACCGATTTACCGAAAAATGCCTTCTCGGTTTTGCCATGTCCACGTGATCTGGCCGATGTACTGGTCACTGATGACCGTTTCAAGCTGCTCAGTTTCACCGGTTCAGATGTGGTCGGCTGGGATATGAAAGCACGGGCAGGGCGTAAAAAAGTCACCTTGGAATTGGGTGGTAACGCAGCGGTGATGATTGAGCCAGATACTGAAATTACAGAAGCGTTGATTAATCGTTTGATTGCCGGTGCTTATGGTCATGCTGGACAAGTGTGTATCAGTGTGCAGCGCATTCTAGTGCATCAGGATATTTATAAGGATGTCCGGGACAAGCTGGTTCAGCAAGTCAAAAACCTGAAAGCAGCAGATCCTGATCTGGAAAGTACTTTGGCAGGTCCGATGATTAAAGCCACTGAAGCCCAGCGTTTACAGCGCTGGTTAGATAGCGCCGTTGCGCAAGGCACACGGGTACTGGCGGGCGGCGAATTGAATGGCGTGATGTTTGAACCGACCCTGCTTGAAAACGTTGACCGGCAGCTGGAAATTTATCGTGATGAAGTCTTTGGTCCGGTGGCCATTTTGGAAGCTTATGCTGACTTTAAATCCGGTATTGCCAGCATCAATAATAGCCGTTTTGGTTTGCAGGCCGGGGTCTATACCCAGAATCTGCAAAATATGCTCTATGCCTGGGATCATTTACAGGTCGGCGGTGTCATCATTAATGATATTCCTTCTTTCCGGGTAGATAACATGCCTTATGGCGGGGTGAAAGACTCCGGTCTGGGCCGGGAAGGGATTCAGTCAGCCATCCGGGATATGCAGGAAGCCCGGATGCTGGTTATTAAAACCTAAGCGGATCGAAGCAATCAACTGAAGTCCACAATCGGCAAGCCGCAGATTGTGGAATTTTATTTTTAATTCAATAGCCATAAATTTGGAACGAGGAAAACATGCAAGCCTGATTAAAAAAGCTAGGTCTATTGCCGTGCATGCAAAGTGATACGCTACTTTTTATTGTGAGGTTCTACGAATGGTTGAACTGCTAAGCAATTGACGGGGAAAAGGCTGGAAAAGCCGGAGTAAAACTTACAAATCATACATTTCAAAATTTCTCACAATATCGAGTCAGTAAAATCAAGATCAGTTGGTCGAATTATTGAACGATTGACTAAGGATAGATTATAAAAGAAGAATATTTTGAGCAGAAATTACAGAAAAAAAGTGAAAAATTCAGTATTGTTAAAGCATCTAAAGGTCAGTGAACGCATCAGACTTTAAGCAAGCTGTACATTTTACTGACCTGTTTGCACATTAGAATACGATGCCCAAAAGGCACAACGCTAATTCAAACACCAAAAAATAATGGAAATGTTTCTTTTTTTGCTGATGAAATAATCATAACAAACAGCATGAAAAGGAATTTATAGTTTAGGTGTTTTATGACAGATTCTCGTGAAAACTGGTCCGCGCGATCAGGATTTATTATCGCAGCCGTAGGTTCTGCCGTGGGTTTGGGAAATATTTGGCGCTTTCCTTATGTGGCCTATGAAAATGGCGGCGGTGCATTTTTAATTCCTTACCTGATAGCTATTTTTGCCGCTGGTTTACCTTTATTGTACTTAGATTATGCCGTTGGCCATAAGTTCCGTAAGGCCCCACCAACTGCCTATAAGAAGCTCATGAACTCTGAAGCCCTGGGTTGGTGGCAAGTGATGGTGACCTTAGCCATTGGCCTCTATTATGCCAGTGTCTTGTCGTGGGCAGGCAGTTATATGTTCTATTCCATTGGCCAACAATGGGGAGCAGACACACAAGGATTCTTTTTTTCTACCTATTTGCAAAATGGTGAAGGCCTAGCCTTAGGTTTTGTGCCAACCTTATTTTTTGGACTGGTGATTGTGTGGGCCGTGGTGATGTTCATTTTATATGGCGGCGTTCGTCGCGGTGTAGAACTTGCCAATAAAATTTTTATGCCCTTGCTGGTGGTGTTATTTACCATTTTGGTCGTACAAGCGCTGCGTTTACCCGGCGCAACCACAGGTTTAAATGCCTTTTTTACCCCAAACTGGGAAGCGATGGCGAACTATAAAGTATGGCTAGCCGCATTTGGGCATATTTTCTTCTCACTTTCAGTGGGTTTCGGGATTATGCTGACCTATGCCTCCTATTTGAAGAAAAAAACCAATTTAACAGGCTCCGGTCTGGTGGTTGCATTAGCAAACTCATCCTTTGAGATTTTAGCCGGGATTGGGGTCTTTGCTGCATTAGGCTTTATGGCTTATAGCTCAGGTTTGCCAGTAGAAGAGGTGGTGTCGGGAGGAATTGGCTTGGCCTTTATTGCCTTCCCTAAAATTATTTCGAGTATGGGTGCGGGAGGAGATCTGTTTGGATTCTTGTTCTTTGCCTCGTTAACCGTGGCGGGAATCACCTCCATGGTGAGTATCCTGCAAGTCCCTATCGCAGCCTTTCAGGATAAACTAGGATGGTCACGTAAGAAAGCGGTCACCATTATCGCAGGCGGTTCAGCGGTGGTGTCTACATTAATTTTCTCGACACACAGTGCAATTACCTTTGTCGATATTATTGACTACTTTGCCAATAACATTGGGATTGTCGGTGGCGGTGTACTTTCTATTATCCTGGTGTCCTGGTTCCATCGTCCATTAATGCAACAGTTACAAGCGCATGTTAACCAATACTCAAGCATTAAATTAGGCAAGGGCTGGAACTTTTTGCTGACGGTCATTACCCCATTATCCTTGTTGATAGCTTTGGGCTTAACCATCAAGTCCATTATTGCCAGTGGCTATGGGGATTATGCGACGCACATTCTATGGATTGTCGGTGGGGGTACCGTGGCCCTGTTTATGCTGGGCGCTATTGGCTTGAGCTATTTAAAAGATAGCACGACTGGGGAGGAGAACTAAGATGAATACTTCCGCAATATTTATGATGGCCATTTCAATGATCTTGCTTTGGGGTGGTTTGATTCTCGCCATGCTGCATTTGGCGAAGCACCCGGATGCAGAAGAGGATGAGGTGCTGGACGAGGTCAAAGACCAGCACATACTTTAACTAAAAATCTGTTGATCTAGCCCAACAAACCATAAAAATGAAAGTCATTATCCCTTGTGATAATGACTTTCTTATTTTAGAAATGGAGCATTAAGATGCAGGCCATTTTACCCGACCAAGTCGGAATTGCATTTAGTCTGACGTTTCTTGCAGGTCTGGCGACTGTCGTGGGTGGAGGAATGGTGCTGTTCTTAAAACGTCCCAATTTCCGTGTTCTGGCGTTTGGCCTGGCCTTTGCGGCAGGGGCCATGATTTATGTTTCTCTCACCGAAATTCTGAATAAATCTATTCATTCTTTTAGTTCGGCCTTTAATGAAAAAACCGGTTTTGCCTTGGGTACGTTTGCTTTTCTGCTTGGCGTGATTTTGGTGTTAGTACTCGATCGTCTGATTCCGAACCCGCATGAAACTATGGAAACCCGACAAGCGCAGGATGCCAGCCAGCCACAGTTACTTAGAACCGGATTACTGACCCTATTGGCGATTAGTGCGCATAATTTGCCAGAAGGACTGGCGACTTTTTTTGCGACTCTGGAAAGCCCTGCACTGGGCGTACCTTTAGCCGTGGCCATTGCGATCCATAATATTCCTGAAGGTGTTGCAATTGCGCTACCTGTCTATCTGGCCACTGGTCGTAAAGATTATGCCTTGCTGGCCAGTTTTGTCTCGGGATTGGCCGAACCTTTGGGAGCGGCATTGGGCCATTTTATTCTGGCACCGTATATGAACCAGACAATGTATGGCATGGTGTTCGGGGTGATTGGTGGCGTAATGGTTTATCTGGCATTAGATGAACTCTTGCCTGCAGCCAAAAAGTTTTCCCAAGGTCATGAAACGGTCTATGGTCTGGTGAGTGGTATGGCGGCCTTGGCAACCAGTCTGGTCATCTTCAAATTTATTCAGTAGCTGTTAAAAAATACAGAATAAAAAGGGCAGCCTGAGCCACCCTTTTAGTCTAGTCTGCTTATTTATAAATTATGCTATTTTCTCAATACGACAATAGAAGAAGCCATCACCACGGCCTGCTTGTGGCAATAACTGGCGCCCATGAATCTGTTCAATGCCCCAATCGGCCTGGATTTTAATTTCTTTGGCATCAGCATGTTTGCTAAAGAATTCCACCATCTGCTGTTCATTTTCCGCTTTTAGAATTGAACAGGTGATATACAGCAGGGTGCCGCCAACTTTGAGCTGTTGCCACATATTTTCCAGAATCTGCTGTTGCAGTGCGACAGTCTGGCCAATATCAGTTGAATGACGCAGCAACCGGATGTCCGGATGGCGGCGCATCACGCCAATGGCAGAGCAGGGTGCATCCAGAACAATACAGTCCGGCTGTTCGGCTGCCTGCCAGCTAATCGCATCGGCAGCTTCAATCACGACGTGCTCACCTTCCAATAAAAGGCGTTCCAGATTTTCGGTGACCCGAGTTAAACGCTTGGTGTCCTGATCCAGAGCAATCAGTTTTCGAGGCTGATATTTTTCGAGGATATGTGCGGTTTTGCCCCCAGGTGCTGCACAGGCATCCACGACGAACTTGTCATCCAGATTGGGCAGTAGGGTGGCGCACAATTGGGCATGTTCATCTTGAACCGAAAAACCACCAACATCGAAGCCTGGCAAGTCAGGAATCTGGACTTGCGAATCCAGTACAATGCCGACCTGTGAAATGGTACAGGCATGTGCTGCAATATCATGCTCTTCCAGAATTTCTAAATAATCGTCACGACTGACTTGGCGTTCATTTACCCGTAAGGTGAGGGGAGCAAGGTGCTTGAGCTCATGGCTGAGTTCACTCAGCTGTTCCGGCCAGTCTTTCTTTAGACGTTTCAGCAGCCAGCTTGGCAGACCATGAGCTTGCTCGAGCGCCACCTGAAATTCTGATGTTTCACGTGAAACACGGCGCAGGATGGCATTCACCACACCACTCAAAGCCTGATAGCCGAGCTGCTTGACCGCCGTTACTGTTTCAGAAATTGCCGCATGTGGCGCAATCCGAGTTTGCAATAACTGATAAAGACCAACATAGAGGCAGGTCTCGACCGTATCATTATTGAGCGGTTTCACCAGCAAAGGCAGGGTAATACTTTTTAAGGCATACCATTGACGCAAAGTACCCAGAACCAGTTCATGGAACAGGGCGCGGTCACGCTCTGCCACCTTTTTCAGGTGCAGGGGGAGAACGGTTGCCAGAGATTGTCCCTGTTGTACCGCCAGTAAAGTACGTATCACTTGGGCACGCAAGTTCAGATGGGATGTACCTGTTTCAGAATAACTCATGCCAATGACTGTCCTACATGTAATTTTTGGGTCTGGTTAATTTGGACCGGATTAAGCGGTTTGCCTCCTGGCCATTGTAAGGCGCCCAGGCAGACGGCTTTTTCATCACCGCAGGCCACATGCACACCTTGTTTGTCTATCGCCAGAATGGTGCCTGCCTTATGCCCTCGCGCATTGGCAGCAGACAGGGCCGATCCCCAAACGCGCAGATTATTATTTTCATCCAGTGGAATGTAGGCCACTGGCCAAGGATTAAAGGCACGAATGTTACGGTCAATGCTGGCCGCAGTTTGAGTCCAGTCAATATGCGCCTCTGCCTTAGAGAGTTTATGTGCATATACTGTGAGCGCTTCATCCTGAACTTCGCGGGCATTCAGATATTGCTGTAATTTTTCTTCAGATTCGAGTACAGCCACAATCGCCTCAGCGCCTTGAATCGCCAGTTTGTCATGTAATGTGGCTGAAGTATCTTCGGCTGTAATTGGACACCAGGTTTTATACATCATGTCACCCGTATCTAGTCCTGCTGCCATTTTCATGATGGTTACGCCAGTTTCTGTATCGCCGGTGGCAATAGCACGCTGAATCGGTGCTGCACCACGCCAGCGTGGCAATAACGAACCGTGAATATTCAGACAGCCATATTTCGGGGTATCGAGAACCACTTGTGGCAGAATCAGACCATAAGCCGCGACGACCATTACGTCAGCGTCCAGGGCTTTCAGTTCAGCCTGGGCCGCCAGTCCTTCTTCAGTCGAAGACTTGAAGTGTACAGGCTGATAGACCGGAAGCTGATGCTCCAATGCCAGCTGTTTGACTGCCGAAGCAGTTAACTTTTGCCCACGACCTGCTTTACGGTCTGGCTGGGTATACACCGCCATAATCTCGTGCTGGGTATTAATGAGGGCTTTTAACGCAACCGCTGCAAATTCTGGTGTGCCGGCAAAGATGATTTTCACGCATGAAATTCCAAAAAAACTTGAGCCTAGTATAAGCCAAAAGCCAAATTCCAGCCTAATCAATCGGCACACTTATCTGTTACAAGGCTTTATCCCGATGGATTTTTAGTGGATATTTATATAAAAATAAATCATGTAAATTTTAAAAATTATTCATGAAAGTTTTGTATTTAATGCAGAGCCTTAGCGGTATAGTAGTTTTCAGCATGTCATCGTATATGCATTGAAACTTGCCAGTTGAGCATATTGCAGTAAGTCCTGTATTTTTAGCCAGTTTTTTAAATGAATCGCTAATTTATGATATGTTTAAAATTCGACTGATTTCATGCTCTTGATTAGTAAGATTTCGCCAGAGTGGATGAATTTTCCCACTCCTGCACAAACTTTGTTGGAATAACACCATGCCTGACTATCGTTCAAAAACATCAACACACGGAAGAAATATGGCTGGCGCACGTGGCTTATGGCGTGCGACCGGTATGAAAGACGAAGATTTTGGTAAACCGATTATTGCCGTGGTCAACTCATTCACGCAATTTGTACCCGGTCACGTTCATCTCAAAGATTTAGGTCAGCTGGTGGCGCGTCAAATTGAAGCATCAGGCGGTGTAGCCAAAGAATTCAATACCATTGCTGTGGATGACGGCATTGCAATGGGGCATGACGGCATGCTGTATTCCCTGCCTTCACGTGACCTGATTGCAGACTCGGTCGAATATATGGTGAATGCCCACTGTGCCGATGCCATGGTCTGTATTTCAAACTGTGACAAAATTACCCCGGGGATGTTGATGGCGGCAATGCGCCTGAATATTCCGGTGGTTTTTGTATCGGGGGGGCCAATGGAAGCGGGTAAAGTAAAAATCCGCGGCAATGAGAAAGCCATTGACTTGATCGACGCCATGATTGTGGCAGCAGATGACAGCTATACCGATGAAGAAGTCGCAGAATACGAACGCTCCGCCTGTCCAACCTGTGGTTCATGTTCAGGCATGTTTACAGCAAACTCGATGAACTGCTTGACTGAAGCCTTGGGCTTGTCACTGCCGGGGAATGGCTCAACGCTGGCAACCCACGCCAACCGTAAAAAACTCTTTGAACGTGCAGGTTCTTTAATTGTTGAACTGGCTAAACGTCATTATGAACAAGATGACTACAGCGTATTGCCACGCTCGATTGCCACCAAAGCCTCTTATGAAAATGCCATGACTTTGGACATTGCAATGGGGGGCTCCACCAATACCGTCCTGCACTTATTGGCTGCTGCGAACGAAGCTGGCGTTGATTTTACCATGAATGACATCGACCGCTTATCGCGTAAAGTACCGGTGCTGTGTAAAGTTGCCCCAGCGAAACAAGATGTGCATATGGAAGATGTGCACCGCGCCGGCGGTATCATGTCGATTCTAGGCGAGCTTGACCGTGCAGGTTTACTCGATACATCGGTTCCAACCGTGCATGAAGCAAGCCTCAAAGATGCGTTGGACAAATGGGACATCATCCGTACGGAAGATGAAGACGTGTATCAGTTCTTCCGTTCAGCACCGGGCGGTGTACCGACACAAACCGCATTCTCGCAAGACCGTTACTATTCACGTTTGGATGGTGACCGTGAAAATGGCGTGATCCGTAATGCTGAACATGCTTTCTCGAAAGACGGTGGTTTGGCGGTCCTGTACGGTAACATTGCACTGGATGGTTGTATCGTGAAAACCGCTGGTGTAGATGATTCTATCTTGAAATTTAACGGTACGGCACGCGTATTTGAAAGTCAGGATTCAGCAGTGGATGCGATTTTGGGGAACCAAATTAAAGCCGGTGATGTGGTCGTGATCCGCTATGAAGGGCCGCGCGGTGGCCCGGGTATGCAGGAAATGCTGTACCCAACCAGCTATCTGAAATCGAAAGGCCTGGGGAAAGACTGTGCATTGTTAACCGATGGTCGTTTCTCGGGCGGTTCATCCGGTCTTTCTATCGGTCACGTGTCACCAGAAGCCGCCGAGGGCGGCGCTATTGGTCTGGTAGAAGATGGCGACCGTATCGAAATCGATATTCCAAACCGCACCATTCACCTGGCAGTCGATGAGGCAACCATGATTGCCCGTCGTGCAGCGCAGGAAGCCAAAGGCTGGCATCCGGTAGAAGAGCGCCCACGTAAAATTTCAAAAGCACTGAAAGCCTATGCCATGCATACCACCAGCGCGGCAAAAGGCGCAGTACGTGAAATCTAAGCTGTAATTTTTACAGTAAAAAAAAAGCACTCCAGAGGGGGTGCTTTTTTTATGGTTTTGGAAAACTTCACTGCCTCAAATGCATTCAAAAGTTCTTATGATCTTTGTGCAGGCAGAGTTTTACTTTTGGAAGAACAAAACTAACAAAAATATTTTGTTTTGCTGATGCTCCATCCTTGTAGTACAGCAAAACAGCGACATCCATGTCGCTCGGTCATGTGATTAAAGCGTTTTAAGAGTTAATCAAAATATTTTTCTGCAAGGTAATTTCTTTTATATATCGTATGCCTTCTATACAATGAGCTTAGAATAAATTGCCAAAGACTGAAGCTGAAAATCGGTCATCGCCAAGGAAAAAATAATGAGTAAAGACAATATCCGCGAACATTCAGCCCCCGTTTACGATGGTATAGAAAATGCCCCGGCACGTTCCATGATGCGGGCAACCGGTTTTAAAGATGCAGATTTTAAGCGTCCATTTATTGGTATTGCCTCGACTTGGGCCAATGTCACACCCTGCAATATGCATATTGACAGGCTGGCCCGTGAAGTTGAAAAAGGAGTGAATTTTGCCAATGGCAAAGGCATTATCTTTAATACCATTACTATCTCTGATGGAATTTCGAATGGGACTGAAGGGATGAAATACTCCTTGGTCTCACGCGAAATTATTGCTGATTCCATTGAAGCGGTGGTCGGTTGTCAGGCCTATGATGGCGTCATTGCGATTGGTGGCTGCGATAAGAATATGCCGGGTTGTATTATGGGACTGGCCCGTTTAAATCGTCCCGGCCTGTTTATTTATGGCGGGACCATTAAACCGGGAGCTGGGCATACTGACATGATTTCGGTGTTTGAAGCAGTGGGACAATATGCCAAAGGCGAAATTAACGAAATTCAGGTCAAGCAGATTGAAGAGGTGGCTCTGCCGGGGCCGGGATCTTGTGGAGGAATGTATACTGCCAACTCGATGGCCTCTGCCATTGAAGCCTTAGGCATGAGCTTGCCAGGCTCATCGGCACAGGAAGCCGTTTCCGAAGAGAAAAAAATTGACTGTATGCGTGCGGGTGAGGCGGTCATGAACCTGTTACGCCTAGACCTTAAACCGCGTGACATCATGACCAAAGCCGCCTTTGAAAATGCCATTAAAGTACTGATTGCACTGGGTGGATCGACCAATGGGGTACTACATTTACTGGCGATGGCCCATAGCGCAGGGGTAGCGCTGTCATTGGATGATTTCGTGCGGATTGGTAAAGATATTCCTGTGGTGGCCGATGTACGGCCATCCGGAAAATACCTCATGTCAGAACTGATCGCCATTGGCGGTATTCAACCGCTGATGAAACGTATGCTGAATGCCGGTATGCTGGAGGGTTCTTGCCTGACCGTAACGGGTAAAACCTTGGCAGAAAACCTGGCGGATGTCGCAGACTATCCACCAAGGCAACAGATTATCCTGCCATTTGATGCGCCGATTAAAAAAGATTCGCATCTGGTAGTCCTAAAAGGCAATTTGTCTCCTACAGGAGCGGTGGCCAAAATCACCGGCAAAGAGGGGCTGTATTTTGAGGGGCCGGCACGGGTGTTTGAGGGAGAAATCGGTGCCATGCGTGGGATTTTAGATGGCGAAGTCAAGCCCGGTGAAGTGGTGGTAATTCGTGGTGAAGGCCCGAAAGGTGGTCCGGGCATGCCTGAAATGCTCAAACCGACCTCGGCTATTATTGGCAAAGGACTGGGCAACTCAGTGGCTTTAATTACCGATGGCCGTTTTTCCGGCGGCAGTCATGGTTTTGTGATTGGTCACGTGACGCCCGAAGCTTATGAAGGCGGCCCGATCGGACTGGTTAAAAATGGCGATAAAATCTCGATCAATGCCGAAACCCGTGAAATGACCCTGCATATTTCCGATGAAGAACTGGCAGTACGCCGTGCGGCCTGGGTCAAACCTGCACCCCATTATCGCTCTGGTGCTTTGGCAAAGTTTGCTAAATTGACCACCGGTGCTGAAAAAGGGGCAGTCACTGACCTCAATCTCGAGGTCTAATTCATTGTTAAATATTGAACATTTGTTCATGACTTGATATAAAATTTGCACAAGACTTATATCTCTATGCAAATCTCTTCATAATAGGGGCTTGCATAGCGCAAGCGTGCCAGCAGGGGTTGGCACGACAAGACATTATTCGAGGCTGATCTCATGTCCCTGTTACGCCGTTGGTTTGATCCAATCCGATCGAGCTGGTTTTACCAGAAGCCAGTTCGTCAAGCGGTGTTATCTATTGAAGATGGTCTCAGCATCCATTTAAGACTGGATGATGTCTATAGTTATCTGGCCGTACAGCAGCTGCCCCAGCTGGAAGAGATCTTAAGCTCGCAGCTCAAGCCTCTCAAAGTCGTGATTTCCGAGCAACGCGCTGAACCCCCCAACCAGATGTCCTTTGATGAATGGCAGCATTACTGCATTCATGATGCGAAAATTCTGGCCAAGCAGCATCGTTTCAGCTTCCACGATAAGCCTGAGCTGCCCAGCCCGGAAGCCCTGAAACAGGCCGCAGTCATTCTGAAAAACACCCCCTTACGTGGACAGAATTTTCTGTATCTGCTCGAAGATGTGTTCCATATGCTCTGGCAAAAACAGAACGGAAAATTACGCACCTTATATATCATGGCCAGTCGCCATCATGCCGCGCAAAATTTTCCGGAACGGATTTTCAATACCACCCCTATTCTGGCCAGCTATTTCACTTTTGGCGGACGTCAGTATCATGCGGTAGATGATTTACTGCGTCTGACCCGGCGCTTGAAACAGCAAAAGCTGCTGACCGATAATCCGATTTTCCTGATCAATCATATTGAATGGCGTGAGCATTTGATCAGCGATGCAGAAGAGCTGAATGAAATCCAGTCAATGAATCCGGAACTGGATCTGTATATTGCGCTGGAAGATCCGATTTCCTGGCTGTTATTGGCTTATATCAAGGAAGAGCTGGCCGATTTTTATAATATCCGGCTGAATGTCTATCCCTTATCCTATCGTGGACGGGACTGGTTTAAATGGAATCTGGCGACCCGTTTATCCAAACGTACCGAGGTCAAATTTACACCTTTTTGCCGACCGACTGAGCAGGCCATTGTACCGATGGCACAGTTGTTCTATAGCTGTCCGGAAGAGCAGCGCATTGATGCCATGTACCAAATTCTGCAAGCCGTCTGGACGCGTGGCTATGACTTGTCCTATGCACCGCATATCAAGCGTCTACAGCAGGAGTTGAAGCTGGACGAGCTGACCCAGGAAGATATTCAGACCAAATTACAAGAAAACGACACTTTGTGCGAAATGAAGTCCCAGCCTGATTTCCCGGTACTGGAATTGCGGATTGAAGGGCAAAGTTACACATTTAATAGCCTATATCGTGTCTGGATGATTGAAAGTATTTTCAGTAATGTGTTAGAAGAAAAGTATAAAAGTGATAATCAAACTGAGCATGAACTGAATCAATATGGAAAAAATCAAAGCTGAATCATTACAACATGCACGTCACCAGATCGATGCCATTGATACAGCTTTAGTTGAGCTGATTGCTGCGCGTCAATTCTATGTTGATCAAACCACACGTTTTAAAAAAACTGAAACCGATCTGCAATCACCGGAGCGTATGGAGCAGATTGTGGAAAAGGTAAGGGCTTTGGCCCAACAGCAGGGCGTGGACCAGAAATTTATTGAGCATCTGTACCGGGAAATGTTCCAGTATTTTATTCAGCGGGAGCTAAAAGAATTTCGTCCTTAAACCAGTTTTAAATCCGATTTTCGCTGATCAGTCTGCTAGTTTTCAGCACATTCATCTGAAGCCTCAAGATTTACTTGAGGCTTCCTTCTTAAAACCCTGATTTTTCTCTATCCGTGATTTCTATAGCATGAACCTAAATCAATTTAGGGTCATCAGATGACTGCTTTTGTTATTGCTATTTTTGCGCTGGCTGGTCTGATTAAAGGCACCATTGGCTTGGGTTTGCCTGCGGTGTCTATGGGGTTGCTGACTATATTTATGAGTCCATTTCAGGCAGCAACTTTACTCATTGTACCTTCAATGCTGACCAATTTTTGGCAACTCTTTGCTGAAGGTCATGTGCTGAAACTGATTCGCCGTTTCTGGCTATTGCTGGCCGGCATTATCGTGGGTTCGGTCTGGAGTATTTTTCCGACGTTAGGCCATTCTGAATTTCACAGTGAAGCCTTATTGGGCGCGATGCTTGCCCTATATGGCCTATATGGTTTACTGGCGAAACGGATGCCAGATTTAAGCCAGCATGAAAAGTGGCTTTCTCCGATGATGGGATATCTTGGCGGTGCCTTGACCGTGGCGACGGGTGTAGTGGTGATTCCAGTGGTGCCTTATTTGCAGACCCTGCATTTAAAACGTGATGATCTGGTACAGGCCTTGGGTCTTGTATTTACTACCTCGACGGTATGTTTGGCCATTTTCCTGCACCGAAACCCAGTAGAAGATATGCCGATTGATTATGCCATGTCCGCAATTGCACTGCTTCCTGCCTTGATCGGGATGTGGTTCGGCAAGAACATCCGTTCCCGTATCCCTGAACAGACATTCCGTACCGTATTTTTTATCGGCCTGATTGCCTTAGGCAGCTATATGGCGTTGCATCAATTCGGCTGGATTTAATTCAGGATTTTTTGTACATCCGCAGAAATGAGGAACTGGCTAAAGTGCTGATAGGCCGTGCTCAGTTCATCAAAGCTCTTTGCAGCTAACAATAACTTACGGTTGGCCCAATCTCCGGTCAGTTGGATTTGCTGAAATGCATAGAGTTTTGATAAATGTTGTGCAGCGCGTTTTGGCATAATTGCAATACCTACTCCATTGGCCACAACTTGGGCAATGGCCGCAAAATTCGGTAAGCGCAAGCGGTATTGAATCTCACAGTTCAGCAAGCGAGCTTGGGTTTCAATCGACTGCTGCAAAGAGTGATATTGCATCAAGCCCACAAAGGGATAATTCAGACAGTCTGCTAATTTTAATGCCGGATTCGTGGCCAAATCATGCTGTTCAGGGCAGATCAGTACCAGAGGATCATCTGAAAATTCCAGAGTCTGTAATTGGGGTGCAGGAAAAAAGCTAGAGATCAGTCCTAGCTTGGCAGTGCCGTTCACCAAAGCTGCAATGATGTCATTGCTTTCTGCTTCTTTTAAATCGATCTGGATATTTGGGTTATTTACCAAATACTGGGGTAATAATAGGGGCAGATACTCACTTTGTGCTGAAGAGTTACACCATAAGCTGATATTGGAATTGAGTCCTTCACTAAAGCCAGCCATGGCTTGAGACAATTGTTGTCCTTGTTGCAACAGGGCTTGGGCATGCTCAGCAAAGACCTGCCCTGCAAAAGTCATTTTTACCCCACCGGAATGGCGGCTGAACAGACTGACCTGATATTGCTGTTCCAGCTTTTTAATCCGTTCACTGGCCGCTTGTAAAGAAATGGCAGAGCGTTCAGCACCTCTGGTCAGGCTACCGGTATCGACTATATTGAGAAAAAGACGTAAATCAAAAAAATCCAGACGCATCGGCAGGATGCTCATATAAAAGATTAAGCCTATTTAAACAATTCTGGCGATATAAAAAAAGCAGCCTTATGGCTGCTTTTTTTATATGAATCTGGCTTATTTTTTTTCACCCAAAGCAAAGAACCAGTTCAGAAAGAGCGCTGCAAAGGTTGCTGTGCCAATACCGCCCAACGTAAAATTACCGAAGTTCAGGGCAAAGTCTCCTGTGCCCAGAATAATGGTCACGGCTGCGACCATCAGGTTTTTATTTTGTGAAAAATCGACTTTGTTTTCAATCCAGATTTTTGCACCGGCAATGGTAATCAGACCAAATACCACAATCGATGCCCCGGTCAGAATGGCGGTTGGAATGGTATGCACAATGGCACCAAACTTGGGTGATAATCCGAGGAAAATGGCAAAAACACCGGCCACGGCAAAAATGATGGTCGAGTACACTCGGGTCACAGCCATCACCCCGATATTTTCACCATAGGTGGTCATGCCAGGAGCACCGACACTGCCTGCAAGCGAGGTGGCGATGCCATCGGCCACGAAGGCTTTGCCAATGTGCGGATCAAGGTTTTCACCTGTCATAGCACCTACGGCTTTGATATGCCCCAGATTCTCGGCCACCAAAATAAATGCAATCGGTGCAATGATCAGCATGGCATTGGCATCAAAGGTCGGAGAATGAAACTCGGGAATCCCGAACCAGGCGGCTTGCTGAACCGGCAAGAAGTTAATGGCGGTGCCATAACCCATGACATTGCTCAGAAGATAATAGACCAAATAGGCCAGCAGCAGACCGATCAGCAATAACAAACGCTGCAGCAAGCCACGGGTAAAGACGGCAATCGACCCCATACACATCACGGTCAGCAAGGCCATCCAGGAGTTGAAATCATTGCCCATCACGTTTTTCACGGTGGCAGGTGCCAGATTCAGGCCAATGATCATGACCACAGCGCCAGTCACCACTGGCGGCATCAGTTTTTCAATCCAGCGTTTACCGGTGGCCATGACCACCACCCCAATCAAGGCATATAAAATACCGCAGGCAATAATCCCGCTTGCTGCCACTCCAATATTCGGATTTAAACCGCCACCTGCACCGGCATAACCGGTTGCGGCAATCACCACACCAATAAAGGCAAAACTGGAACCCAAATAACTTGGAACACGTCCCCCGGTGATCAGAAAAAATAGCAGGGTACAGATGCCGGACATTAAAATGGCCAGATTGGGATCAAATCCCATTAAAAAAGGCGCCAGCACGGTTGCACCAAACATGGCAAAGGCATGTTGGACACCAAGCACCACAGTTTGTGCAGGAGGTAAATATTCTGCAGTACCTACCGGTCGTGCATCAATATTGCCCTGATAGGGGCGCCATTTTGGAAACCAGTTGGCCATAAAATGAGCACTCTTAAGATAAATTGTGCACATCATACTCTGGTTCTGTAGAAGATTTAATTGCTGCCAGTCGTATTTTGTTCAAATTAATTCACTGAGTTTCTTAAATAATTTACCAATCGGTAAAAGTGTCTATATTAAAAACAAAACTAAATCAGTGGATTGATTAATTGATTATGGCTACATGTCATGTATAAATAAATTTTATTCGATTTATGAAATAAATATTATTTCTGCAATTGACTGCTCAATAAAAAAGCACATCGGGTAGATGTGCTTTCAGTTAAGCTGAACAGATCAGCCGGTGTTGCGTAAACCGGCAGCAATTCCGGCAATACTGACCATCAAGGCATGGTCAACCGGGGTATGCTCGGCATTTTGCTCAGCCAGATAGCTGCGACGGCGTTTCATCAGTTCGGCCTGTAACAGGTGCAGGGGAAGCAGATAAGGCTTTCGCACACGCATGGACTGATCCAGGATGTCATTGCTGGTCAGCAGTTTTGATTCGCCTTTTAACGCCAGCAGGGTTTGTACCGCGTCTTTTAAGCGTTGACGCAGTTCATTGCCCAAGACTTTTAGATCTTCATCCTCGGTTAAATGCGACTCATAATACAGCGCCACATGACCATCTGCTTTGGAAAGCACCATTTCCAGCATATCAATCAGGGTCTGGAAATACGGCCATTGTTGCAGCATTTCATTCAGCAGCTCTTTTTGCCCCTGATCGATCACCTGATTAATGGCAGCGCCTGTGCCTAGCCAAGCCGGCAACATGAGACGAATTTGAGTCCAGGCAAATACCCAGGGAATGGCGCGCAGGGACTCAATCCCGCCACTAACTTTACGTTTGGCCGGGCGTGAACCGAGTGGCAACATCTGCAATTCCAGCTCTGGCGTTACAGTGCGCAGGTATTTGACGAAATGAGGGTTTTCACGAACTGTCTGGCGATAGACCTGAACCGACAGATCAGTCATCTGGTGCATCAGTTCACGCCATTCTGGTTTAGGCTCAGGGGGTGGCAACAGAGTGGCTTCTAGGGTTGCAGCGCTATAAATTTCCAGATTTTGCAGGGCAATGCCTTCCAGACCAAACTTAAAGCGAATCATTTCCCCCTGTTCAGTGACACGGATGGTACCGGAAATTGAACCGGGTGGCTGCGAGAACAGTGCCTGCTGGGTAGGTGCGCCGCCCCGGCTGATTGAACCGCCTCGACCATGGAATAAGGTCAGTTGTATGCCATGCTGTTTGGCAACCACGGTCAGCTCTTCCTGAGCACGATACTGCGCCCAGTTGGCAGACATAAAGCCGGCATCCTTGGCTGAGTCTGAATAGCCAATCATGACCTCATGTTTGCCCTGAATATGCTGTTTGTACCAGTGCATATTCCACAAGGTCGACATGGTGCTGGCTGCGCCGTCGAGGTCTTTTAAGGTTTCAAATAAAGGCACAACCCGTAACGGAGTTTTAATGCCGGCTTCTTTTTGCAGTAACAGCACGGCCAGTACATCACTTGGATATTCCGCCATGGAAATAATATACGCCCCCAGACATTCACTTGGCTGTTCCGCCAGAGTACGCATGGTGGCAAAGACCTCTTGCACATCTGGATGTTGAATCAGGCTGCCTACCGGTTCATTCAGATGTTTAGGCAGCAGCGGACGCTTGCTCTGTAATTCCTGCAACAGGAAGTTCTGACGCGCCTGTTCGGTCCAGGTTTCAAAATTACCCAGTCCCAGATATTCAGTAATGGCAGAAATCGCTTGACGATGGCGGCCTGATTCCTGGCGAATATCCAGTTTTAGCAATTCGATTCCGAAACTGTTTACCCGGTAGATAAAATCAAGCAGTTTGCCATTGGCAATCTCAGGCAGATTGCAGGCTTGTAATGAGCGATAGCAGAGCAGCAGAGGCTGTAGCAGCTCATCTTTGCTTTTGATGACCCGGCTATCATCGGCATCTTTATTGTGTAGTTTCTCGGCCAGCCAGTTGCGGGTGGCTTTCAGACGTTCCCGGGTATCACGTAGATATTCACGGTACGGTTCCGGATGTGCTTGTCCGAGTGCCTGTTGCAGCTCTTCACTACATTGCTGGATCGAGAGTTCCCAACGTAAATCTTCAATATCGCGCAGGTACAGGTCTGCGGCTTTCCAGCGTGACAGCCAAAGTACTTCCTGAGTCACCTGATGGGTCACATTCGGGTTACCATCGCGGTCGCCGCCCATCCACGAAGCAAAGCGTACTGGTGCGACGCTCAGAGGCAGAGGCTGGGTACAGTGTTCCTGTACCAGGCCATCCAGCTCACGAATGAATTTGGGTACGGCATTCCACAAGGTCTGTTCAATGGTGGTAAAGCCCCACTTTGCCTCATCAATCGGTGTCGGGCGATGCTGACGAATTTCATCCGTTTGCCAAGCAGAGGTGATCAGCTGTTTCAGTTCATTCAGTACAGCCTGACGTTCGCGTGGTGTCAATTTCTGCTGGTCACATTTTGACAGGCAGTCATTGATGTCATCATATTTTTGAATCAGGGTACGGCGGCTGACCTCGGTTGGATGTGCGGTCAGCACCAGTTCAATTTTTAATTCACAGATCTGTTGATACAGGGTGTCTGCGCTAATGTCCTGCTGCTTGAATTTTTCAAATAAGGGTACCAGCGGATTAGGAGACTCAGCCGTTTCATCAAACTCGCTTTGACGGCGGCGGCGCACCACATGGTATTGCTCGGCAATATTGGCAAAGTTGAGAAAATGGGTAAAAGCACGGGTCAGAGGCAGGATTTCATGATCTTCCAAACTCAGAAATAACTGTTCAAGCTGCTTTTCAGCTTCCACCTGGCCATCACGTGCGCCTTTGGATAAAGCCCGAATCTGCTCGACCTGATTAAACAAATCTTGTCCGGCATGGAGTTTTAGGGTTTCTCCCAGCAGGTTTCCCAGTAAACGTACGTCTTCGCGTAGTGGTGCATCAATCTGTTGAATCATTCTTGTGTTTCCCTCCCAGAACATCATTTGACTATACCCCGAATAGGTGACAATCCAAGCCCTATAAAGCTAAAAGTTAGCGGATTTTTGCTGTAATTTTTAGCAGATCTGGAACAGGAGAATAAAAAACAGCCAAGTCCTCAGGCAGGAGCAGGGGCATATTTCAGCATAAAGATCTCAATCGCCTGCTGAATGATCTGATGCTGTTCAGTCTGGCTCGGTGGTGGGCACAGGCCGAGCAGCACTTGATGGTGACGCATGCCCATCAGTAAAGAAACCATCAGTTCGGTCTGCTGTTGGGGTTCATCTGCCTGGATCAGCGCGAATTGCTGGGCACGGGAAAAAAACTCATTCCAGACCCGGTGCAGCTTGCTATGCGAGGCCTGATAAAAGCGTTCGGTCAGCGGACTTTGCTCTGCGGCCAGCTCCATGAGCAGCAGATCCAGCTTGATCGCTTCCGGCCGGTTGGCAATATTTAAAGAGCGGCTGCAGACCTGATACAGCGCCTGGGCGAAATTGCTGTCTGGTGCCAGTACTTGAGGATGTTCCTGCAAAATAGCTTCACAGGTATGTTCAATCGCGCAGCTAAACAGGGTCGCCTTGTCCTGAAAATGGTTATATACCGTCAGCTTCGTGACGCCGGCTGTACGCGCAATCTGGTTCATGCTGGAACCCTGATAGCCATGCGCCAGAAATAGTGCCTTGGCGGCCTCTAGTATACGTTGACGCTTTTCCAGATCTTTGGGTCGCCCCACAGGTATTTGCACAACTTCATCCAAAAAAAATCAATATAGCCAATGTATTAAGGGTGCTATTTTAATTAGTGTACCGAGTGGTATATTAATTAAAAAATGATCAGTTTAATATATCAGCCTATTTTGCCCTAAAAATGACGATTAGATAAGAGCGAACACGATGAGCAGGATTCAGAGCGCTTTGGCCAGCATGATTATTCTTTGTAGCATAGCCTTAGCCGGATGTAGCAAAGAGACGATGGCTACCGAACAGGAAGTTCCTTTTGTGATGGTGACGATGCCAAAAACCTCACAGCACGAACTGAAGAGTTATGCTGGAGAAGTACAGGCGCGTCAGCAAACGGCGCTGGCTTTTCGGGTCGGGGGGCAGGTCACCCAGCGTTTTGTCGAGGTGGGTGATCAAGTCAAAGTCGGGCAGGTTCTGGCGACGCTGGATATTAAAGATGCCCAGTTACAGCTCAATGCAGCACGTGCGCAGCTGGAAAGCGCCCAGTCGGCCAGTAAGGTTGCATCAGACGAATTACAGCGTTTCAAGCAGCTCTTGCCATCCAATGCCGTCAGCCGTTCGCAATATGACGCCGTAGATAATCAATACAAGGCGGCTTTATCTCATCTGAAACAGGCCCAGTCCAATTATGAGACTGTCAGGAACCAGACGGCTTATAACCAGCTGATTGCCAATAAGAAGGGTGTGATTACTGCACGCCATATCGAAGTTGGCCAGGTGCTGGCCGCAGGTCAGGCAGCCTTTGAACTGGCGATTGCCGGAGAGCGTGAGGTGGTCATTGGAGTGCCTGAACAGGCAATTGCCGGAATCAAAACCGGACAGGCCGCCGAGGTCACGCTCTGGTCCAAACCCGAAGAGAAATTTGCCGCTTTTGTACGCGAGATTTCACCTGCTGCGGATCAGTCACGTACCTTTAGGGTCAAGGTTGCCCTGCGCGAAGGCAACAGCCAGATTCAGCTCGGACAAAGTGCCCGGGTCTTCTTTCAGCACCAGCATGACAATATATTGAGTGTGCCCTTGTCCAGTGTGTCCGCCCATGGACAGCAGGCTTATGTGATGGTGGTCAAGCCGGACCATACGGTGCAGAAGCTGCCGGTGCAACTGGGCGCCTATGGCCGTGACAGTGTCGCGGTATTAAGTGGCCTGAATGCCACTGATTATGTGGTGGTGGGCGGTGTGCATCTACTGCATGAACGGCAGAAAATCCATCCGATTGATCGGGAAAACCGTAGCGTGACAATTCAGGCAGGGAGTTAAATATGAACTTTAACCTGTCTGAATGGGCCTTAAAAAATAAAGGGCTGGTGCTATATTTTATGATCCTGCTGGGTCTGATCGGGATCGTCTCTTATTCCAAGCTGTCACAGAGCGAAGACCCGCCATTTACCTTTAAAGTCATGGTGGTACAAACTTACTGGCCGGGCGCGAGCGCCAAGGAAGTCTCTTTGCATGTCACGGACCGGATTGAAAAAGAGCTGATGACCACCGGGCAATATGAGCGGATCATGGCCTATTCACGTCCGGGCGAATCCATGGTGACCTTTATTGCCAAGGATTCTTTACATTCCAATGAAGTTGCCGATGTTTGGTATAACGTTCGTAAAAAAATCAATGACATCAGCCATGAACTGCCGCAAGGTGTACAAGGCCCATTTTTCAATGATGAGTTTGGCGATACTTTCGGTAATATCTATGTAATCAAGGGCGCAGACTTTGATTATGCCACGCTAAAAGACTATGCAGACCGTCTGCAACTCCAGCTGCAGCGTGTTAAAGATGTGGCCAAGGTGGAACTGATTGGCTTGCAGGACCAGAAAATCTGGATTGAAATCTCCAATACCAAAGCCACCCAGCTCGGTATTCCGGTGACTGCCATTCAACAGGCACTACAGCAGCAAAATGCCATGACCCATGCCGGTTTTTTTGAAACCGCCTCAGACCGGATTCAGGTTCGGGTGAGTGGTGCATTGCAGAGTGTGGAAGAGCTGCAACAACTACCGCTATATGTCAATGGGCAGACCATCCAGCTGGGAGATGTGGCAGAGGTTTATCGCGGTTTTACTGACCCGGCCCAGCCTCGTATGCGCTTTATGGGCGAGAATGGGATTGGTATTGCGGTGTCGATGCGCAAAGGCGGCGATATTATTGCCCTGGGTAAAAATCTGGAACAGGAATTTGCCCGTCTGCAAAAAACCTTGCCACTGGGCATGCAGCTACAGAAAGTTTCCGATCAGCCGGTTGCGGTCAAGCGCAGTATCCACGAGTTTATGAAAGTGCTGGCCGAGGCCGTGATTATCGTGCTGCTGGTCAGTTTTTTCTCTCTCGGTTTCCGGACCGGTCTGGTGGTGGCCTTTTCGATTCCGCTGGTGCTGGCCATGACCTTTGCCGGCATGAATTTATTTGATGTCGGGCTGCATAAAATTTCTCTGGGGGCTTTGATTCTGGCCCTCGGCCTGCTGGTAGATGACGCTATCATTGCGATTGAAATGATGGCGATCAAGATGGAACAAGGCTTCAATCGCTTACAGGCTGCGGGTCATGCCTGGCGTACGACCGCTTTTCCAATGCTGACCGGCACCTTGATTACTGCTGCCGGTTTCCTGCCGATTGCAACAGCCGCGTCCAGTACCGGCGAATATACCCGTTCCATTTTCCAGGTGGTGACCATTGCCTTATTGATGTCCTGGGTGGCTGCAGTTCTGTTTGTGCCCTATCTGGGGGACAAGTTGCTGCCGGACTTTAATCAGGATTTAGTGCAAAAAGCGCCTTGGTATCAGCGTATATGGGCACGTCTGCGCAAACAGCCTGAACCTGCACCGGTCGTGCATCAGGCCGGGGAAGCGCATGATCCTTATCAGACCCGGTTTTATCAGGGCTTTCGGCGCTGGGTCAATACCTGTGTGACCTATCGCAAAACCGTGATTGCTGCGACCCTGGGTATTTTTATCTTATCGATTGTGATGTTTAAACTGGTTCCTCAGCAGTTCTTCCCGCCCTCGAATCGTGCTGAAATTCTGGTGGATTTAAAACTGGAAGAAGGGGCTTCACTGAAAGCCACCGAAGCAGCGGTCAGGAAGGTCGAGCAGTTCCTGTCCAAGCAGGAGGGCATCGACAATTATGTGGCCTATGTGGGCATCGGTTCGCCACGTTTCTATTTGCCGCTGGACCAGCAGTTGCCCCAGACCAGTTTTGCCCAGTTTGTAGTATTGGCCTCTTCCCTGGAAGATCGGAATGAAATCCGCAAATCCTTAAGTGACCAGATTCGGGTGCTATTGCCCGAGGTCAGGACACGTGTGTCTTTACTGGAAAATGGCCCGCCTGTTGGCTATCCGCTGCAATTCCGGATTTCGGGAGAAGATCTGGTTCTGGTTCGTGAATGGGCACAGAAAGTGGCGACAACGGTGAGCCAAAACCCGAACAGTACCAATGTCCATCTGGACTGGGGTGAGCCGAGCAAAATGATTCAGCTGGAGATCGATCAGGACCGTGCCCGTCAGCTCGGAGTCAGCAGTACGGACCTGGCCAATTTCCTGAACAGCTCGATTTCAGGGGCAGTAATAGATCAGTTCCGGGAAAAACGCGAGCTGATTGAAATCCGGTTGCGGGGGGATGAAGCTGAACGGGTCGATGTCGGTTCACTCAGCAGTCTGGCGGTGCCGACTGCAACAGGTCATGCGGTGCCTCTGGCGCAAATTGCCAAGATTGAATATCGCTTTGAAGAAGGCCTGATCTGGCATCGTAACCGCTTGCCCACCATTACCGTACGTGCCGATATTCGCAGCCAGTTGCAACCTGCAACGGTGGTCAAGCAGCTGCAAGATGAGCTGGACCAAATCCGTACTGAGCTGCCGAGTGGTTATCTGCTGGAGGTAGGGGGGACTGTGGAAGAGTCTGCTCGTGGCCAGCGTTCGGTCAATGCCGGTATGCCATTATTTTTAGCTGTGGTTATGACCCTGCTGATGATTCAGCTCAAGAGTATTTCCCGGGCTGTGATTGTGTTTTTAACCGCACCACTGGGGCTGATTGGTGTGGTCCTATTCCTGTTAATTTTCAATAAACCTTTCGGCTTTGTTGCCATGCTCGGCACGATTGCGCTGTCGGGCATGATCATGCGGAACTCACTCATCCTGATTGACCAGATTGAACAGGATATTCGGGCCGGGGAATCGCAGTGGGATGCCATTATCAATGCCACGGTGCGCCGTTGCCGGCCTATTGTGCTGACTGCTTTGGCGGCAGTTCTCGCCATGATTCCCTTATCCCGGAGTATCTTTTTTGGACCGATGGCCGTTGCCATCATGGGAGGATTGATTGTAGCGACTTTATTGACGCTATTTTTCCTGCCTGCCTTATATGCGCAGTGGTTTAAAGTAAGAAAAAGTGTAGATTCTGTTTAAATTTGTCATAATTTTAGGTGCGAAATATTGAAAATTTCAATATAGTAGGGCCTGCTATTTTAATAATTCGAACAAGATACGCTGCTGTAAATTTGGCGCTGTGCTGAACAGCACACTAAGGTTGAAAAACATGAATTCAGACACTCTTACCAAGATGCGACGTTCCCTGGGGATAGCTTATGTGTTCATGTTTTTGGCCTTGTTTACGGTGGTCAGTGGTTTATTGGCCTACTGGCTGGCACGTAAAGTCAGCCAGCTGGATTATGCCGAAGTTTGGTTACAGGCACAGGCCTTGTGGATCATGCGCAATATCGTGATTTATATCGTTCTGGCAGCCTTTGCAGCACTGTGGTTTATTCCTCTGTTTTTCTTTGCCTGGGACAGTCAGCTTTGGGTAAAAGCTTGTACGGTAACTGGTGTCATCTTCAGCTTTATTGCCTTTATTTTCCTGATCAATGCTTGGTTTAAAGGCATTCATAAATTTACGCAAAGCAAAGCTGTTTTCTAAAATCTACATTTTTTTCAGTATTCCCCTTGTAAAACTTGGTTTGACCCCAATTTCAGACCACAGTTGAGTATGAAATAAATTCCGTGAGGAGCATCGCCAGACATGGCTAAACGTGATTATTATGAGGTTTTGGGTATCGCTAAAACCGCTAGTGATGATGAAATTAAAAAAGCCTACCGTAAGTTGGCGATGAAATATCATCCAGACCGTAACCCGGACAACCCTGAAGCTGAAGAGAAGTTTAAAGAAGCTGCGGAAGCCTATGAAGTGCTATCCGACAGTGAAAAACGCAGCATGTATGACCGTATGGGCCATCAGGCCTTTGAAGGTGGTATGGGGGGCGGCGCAGGCGGCTTTGGCGGATTCAGCGCAGAAGATATTTTCAGCCAGTTTGGTGATATTTTCGGGGGAGCGTTTGGCGGAGGTGGCCGTGGCCAGCAACGCCAGCGCCGTGGTTCAGACCTGCGCTATGTGATGGAGCTGACGCTGGAAGAAGCGGTCAAGGGCGTCAAAAAAACCATTACTTTTACTGCACCGGCACCTTGTGAGGCTTGTGATGGTAAAGGTTCTAAAAACCCACATGATGTAGAAACCTGTCCGACCTGTCATGGTGCCGGTCAGGTGCGTATGCAGCAAGGCTTCTTCTCGGTACAGCAAACCTGTAGCACCTGTCGTGGTCAGGGCAAGATCATCAAGAATCCATGTAATAAATGTCATGGCTCGGGTGTATCTGAACGTCAGCAAACGCTGGAAGTGACTATTCCTGCGGGCGTGGACAATGGCGACCGTGTACGTCTGACCGGTAAAGGTGAAGCGATCCGTGATGGTCAGTCAGGCGATCTATACGTTGAAGTAGTGGTGCGTGAGCATGAAATCTTCCAGCGTGATGGTGCCGACCTGTATATGGATGTGCCTGTTTCAATTGCGGATGCAGCTTTGGGTAAAGAAGTGCAGATTCCAACTCTGGATGGGCGTGTCAGTCTGAAAATTCCTGAAGGCACTCAAACCGGTAAACTGTTCCGTTTACGGGGTAAGGGCGTGAAGCCGGTACGTTCGACCATGCAAGGTGATTTGCTCTGTCGTATCGTGGTGGAAACACCTGTCAATCTGTCCGCACGTCAACGTGAATTATTGAAAGAATTGCAAGCGACTATGGAAGGTGAGGGAAGCAAGACCTCTCCAAAGAAAAAATCATTCTTTGACCGCTTATTTGACTGATCCAGCTTTCAGAGTTCTAAAAAGGACGCTTAGGCGTCCTTTTTATGGGCTATAAGAAATTTTCACCTTAGATAGGCTTCTATTTTAATTCTCAATCCTGCTTAGGCTCAGGTTTTATACACTTGAATAGTTGGCTTGTTTTTATAATCTCTCTGAGAGGCGTATCCAGTCGTGTAAATGTCTGCTTCAAGAAGCTGGATGACTTTATTCTTTTGCGTAGTGGCCTTTTTATAAAATAAATAAATATGTATATAAGAAAACTTGATTATTTTTATTTTTAGTGTATAGTGGGTTTAACTAGAAAAAAGTCTTGTTTCGGTAAATCTTCTTTAAGTATCGCAGTTTTATTTATAATCCTTCGTTTTTTCAGATTTTAAGTCTCATTCTTTATTATTTCAAAGTTATACTCAGTCAATAGCTTGGCTAAAAATTATTAAAAATTAATAGGATATATATATGTCAAACTCTAATGTCGTTAAAGGTACGGTAAAGTGGTTTAATGAAACTAAAGGTTTTGGTTTTATTCAACAAGAAGCTGGTCCAGACGTTTTTGCTCATTTTAGTGAAATTGCGAACTCAGGTTTTAAAACTTTATTTGAAGGCCAACAAGTTGAATTCAGCGTAGCACAAGGACAAAAAGGCCCGAATGCTGTAAATATTGTTGCTATCTAAGTAATTGTAAGTAGTACTATAAAAAAGCACTTATGAGTGCTTTTTTTATGATTTTTAAATTTAATAAGAGCTTTCCACATTGGGAAAATCTAACAACTAGGATATAAATTGTTAAAAAATAATAATTTAATTGCAAAATCTCAAAATGGTACTGAAATTTTAGTATCGTTAACCCCGTTAAATAAAATGCAAAATACACGTCAAGGTTTAAAAACAGTGGAAGTCGGTAAAAGAGTTCTTCTAGAGTCAGGTATTGAAGTTGACTTAAATCTAGATGGGCGTAGTTTTTATACTTCTTCAAATAATTTATTTAAGCTCAATCATAGAGTTTCTAAAATTTAAAATCCTTTAGTATTAAAACCTTAGATTGATATTTCCTTATTATAATATTTCCAGAGAAAAAAATGCTTAAACAAAATATCTGTGTTAAAGATCAGTTTGGGGTTAAATACTCCATACAAGCTACCTTTAATGATCATGCTTCTAATTTTCATTCTAATATAAAACATATCACGGTAGAGGGTGAAAATATCCGCCCCAGTCTTGAAATGCTGTTTAAAAGTGGGTTAAGTGGGAAAATTTTCAAAATTTTATCCTTAACTTAAATTTGCATGTGAAGTGTAATACCATGTTGTTGCCATCCTGCCTGACTCGAACTGTTAAAGCCGCGTCTTTTTCTTGAGCGATGATTCAAACGTAGCATGATTTTTGAGAGCTATTCATCTATACCGTTATTCAAATCGCTAACTTTGCTAATAATCTTCTGATTAAGCCATTGGTATATTCTTTCGAGTCTTGTTGCCAAGCGCTATAGACATCAGCAAAAGATTCATTTATCTCTCTTCCTTCAGCAGCAGGCTCATGCAGGCTGAACTCCTTACCATTGTCTGCGGTAATGGTTTTTAGCAGATCTTGGATAGGTTGGAACAGACGGATTGTGGTTCGGCAGATTTCCTCTGCCTGAGGTGAGCGGTACTTTTTCAACCAGAGATAGCCTGTCTGCCGATCTTCAATCGAAACCAGTGCTTGCGAATGGTTCTTGCCCACCCTCTACCTATTTCCAGATCAGCAAAGCCAGTGCACTGCTCAATTTTAATAAGCCCATCCTGAATACTTTTACGCTTACTGAACGGGTGACGGGTTCCAGAAAAGCCCTCCATCGGATAGGGCATAAATCTGATATTTTTCTTCCTTTCCCTATTTTAAGCTCTGTTGCATTGTATTTGAAAATGCAAGCAATAAAAAAAGCACCATTTGGCGCTTTTTTAAAGATCAAAATTTTAGCGTTTGACCACGATGGAATCGATACCACTATTTTGCAAGGTTTGCTGGGCAATAATGGCGGCGTCGGCTGAATCATAAGGGCCGGAAACAACACGGTACCAGATCTTGCCATTTTCCACACTACGTACCACATCTGCCGAGAGGCCATTTAAAATAATTTCAGCACGACGTGCATCTGCCTGATCCGGATCATCAAAACTGCGGACCTGCAGAATATAACTGGCGGGTGCGGGTTGTGGTGCTTCCGTCATTTCCTGACCGGGTTCTAGCGTGCTTTCAGGTTCAGTCACTTCAGGCTTAGGAGCTTCCACAATCACAATGGTATCTTGGGATTTGGCTTCAGGAACGGCCTGCTCTGGAATCGGAGTAACTTGTTGCTGTGGCAACAGGTCATAAAAACGGTAATCCTCATTGGTCTCTTCTTCCTGATAATGCTGGGAAGTGACCTGATTTTTAGGTTTGACGGGCTCCCAAGGTTTCCACAACAGGAGAGCCATTAAAAAACTTAACACGATTAAAATGATCACGAGTGTGCCAAGCCAAGCTGGAATCAGTGGCTTTTTAGGCTTATTCGGTCTTTGAGATACACCGCGCTGCGTTTTTCCAAACACTGGGGATTTCCTCTTCTTTATATTTTGATAGGAAAGGCATAACAGCAGTTATGCCCTTACTATAGCGCAATCCTGAGGCATCAGGATCTAAATATTCTTATTTAGATTGCAAACTTTCAAGATTTTATAATTTACTTGAACTTTCAAATAGATATAAAAGTCAGGAAAACCATGAGCAAGGCAGAGCAATGGCAAAAGGTCGCCTGCTGGCTCTGCACAGCTTTCATCTTCTGAGCATGCAAAGTAGTGCTTTGCTATATAGACTTATTTTGTGCCAAGCTCTCGTCTTGCGTCAATGTAAAAGCAGTGCTTTACATTGACTCGGGTGCAGAGACGCCCAGAAGTTCCAGACCATTACGCAGAACCTGACGTACGTTGACCGATAACAGCAAACGTGCCTGGGTTAATTCTGCATCATTACCCAATACCTTGTTTTCGTTATACCAGCCATGGAACAGGGCAGCCAGTTCTTTCAGGTAGTTCCCAATCTGATGCGGTTCATAGCTGTTGGCAGCGCGCAATACAATTTCAGGATAGGCAGCCAGTTTGGCCAGAATTTCAGTTTCGGCCTCCAGTTCCAGTTTTGCAGCCAGAGCCCGTGCACTCGCTGCATCAAAGTTCACCCCGGTAGTCACAGCTTTTTCTAACATACGGCAGATACGGGCATGTGCGTACTGGATGTAGTACACCGCATTGTCCTTGCTTTGCGATACTGCCAGATCCAGGTCAAAGTCGATGTGCTGTTCAGATTTACGCATGACATAATAGAAGCGGGCCGCATCGTTACCGACCTCTTTACGCAGGTCACGCAAGGTCACGAACTGGCCTGAACGGGATGACATTTGCACCATCTCGCCACCACGCCATAAGCTGACGAACTGTACCAAAAGTACGGTCAGTTTCTTTGAGTCATAACCCAGCGCATCAATGGCTGCTTTCACACGTGCAATATAGCCATGGTGGTCTGAACCCCAGATATCAATAATATCGGTATAGCCACGTTGTAATTTGTTCAGGTGGTAGGCGATGTCAGAAGCGAAATAAGTGGTCTGTCCGTTACGGCGTTTGACCACACGGTCTTTTTCATCGCCAAATTCAGTTGACTTGAACCAGATATTGCCTTCAGCTTCATACAGGAAACCACGCTGATCCAGCGTCTGTAATGCTTCTTCAATTTTTTCAGTCAAAGAGGCTTCACTGAACCATTGGTTAAAAGTAACTCCAAACTCGCCCAGGTCATCTTTAATGTCATCCAGAATGGCTTTGAGCGCAGCCTGATGGAAGACACGGTAGCCTTTACCGAGCAGGGTTTGTGAGTTAAAAATCAGGCCATCAATATGTTTTTCTTTATCGCCTGACATAACCACTTTATTGCCTTCAGCATCTAATTCAGCGGCGTATTGCACATCTTCAGGCACGTCTTTATACACGTCAGCCACAGGGCGTACATGTGCATCGCCCTCTTGGTCGATAATGCTTTGTGCGATTTCTTTAACGTAATTGCCTTGGTATGCATTTTTCGGGAACACCAGTTCCTGACCGTTTAATTGCAGATAACGTAAATAGGTTGACGTTGCCAGAATATCCATCTGACGGCCGGCATCATTGACATAGTATTCGCGGTCTACTTTGGCACCGGTGGCCTCAAGCAGATTGGCCACAGTCATGCCATAAGCTGCCCCACGGCCATGACCTACATGCAGGCTAGACGTCGGGTTAGCCGAAACAAATTCGACCTGAATGCGTTTTTCCGCATTGGCCTGAGTACGGCCATAAGTCGCTTGTTGGGCCTGAATCTGATCCAGTACGGCAAAGCGCTGATTGGCATTCAGAAAGAAGTTGATAAAGCCCGGTCCTGCAATTTCGGCCTTGCTGATATCTGCCACTTCAGGTAACGCAGTCAGGATTTTTTCTGCTAAATCACGTGGCTTCATACCGGCAGCTTTAGACGCGATCATGGCAATATTTGAGGCAAAGTCACCATGGCTTCGGTCCTTGGTACGCGTCAAACTACTTGTGTTGTTCCAGTCAGATGGGAGTACGCCTTGTGCCTGTAAAGTTTGCACTGCATGATCGAGAGCTGCTTGTATTGCCGTATTCATAATCAGTCGAAAATAGATATCGCAGAAAAACAGCAAATATAGCAAATTTCATGCTCTTTAGGTAAAACCATTTGGACGAAATACAATTTATGACAATGTAGAAAAATTATTCATCCAGATCATTTTTTTATTTAAACTTGAAAAAATCAAAATAGGTATCATGTGAAAATCATGATAATTTCGAATGCTCTACTTTAAGGCCCAAACACTGCTTTCAAAGGAATGAATTTGGCTTAATATGAGTATTCCGCCCACAGTCTAAGAGTCAGTATGAATTCGCAACAACGCCCGGTCCTGATCGGCAATATTCCTAAACTTCCGGCGAAATGGGCCTTAATTATAGTGCCTTTTATTTTGTCCTGCCTGATGAGCGGCATTATTTCCATGATCAACATGCTGCGCAATTTAGGCTGGATCGAAGGCTTTATGGCACTCTGGTTTCACAACTGGATGATTTCCTGGGCCATTGCCTTTCCTATTGTGGTAACGCTATTGCCTTTTGTACGTAAATTCACAGGTTTATTTGTGGATATGTCGGGCAATCCACCCTCCAAATAAACATTGATCCGGCAACCCTCCTGCTACTGACTCCCGCTCAATAAAAAATAAGGTCAGGTTGTTTTATGGAAGAGCCGTGTAGAAGGCGCGGAGTCAAGCTAAATCAGGTGCTCAACTACAGCACGGATAATGCCCAGCACTAAACCGATACAGGCACCTACCACAACGCCGTTAACCCGGATCATATGCAGGTCGCCACCCACTTCATTTTCAATCTTGCCGATCATCTCGGTTGAATCCCATTCGTGAATGCGTTCGCTGATAAAACGAATCACTTTTTCACTATACTGGTCACTGAGCTCAACCGCGAGGCTACTCAGGCGCTGGTTGAGCAGCTCCCGTACAGCCGTATTGGAAACGATATTTTCCCCGACCTGCTGTATGGCCACGCGCAGGTTCTCTGCAATCCCCGAGTCCGGTTTTTGTAGATCGTCCTTGATCGCATCGCATAAAATGACCACCGCACCACTGATAAAGTTCAGTACCTGCGGACTGTCGAGCAGGGTATTTTTAGTGTCATTCAAACGCTGGCTGGCCAGACTGTCATGGTCCGCCAGTTGCAGCATCAGTTCCTGAGCTGCGGCCTCAATGTGAAGGCGCCAAGGATGAGCCGGATCTGCCAGCATGGCCTCCACCCGCTGGATGACGGAGTCTATACTGCGCTGCTGCACATCAATACCGATCCAGCTGGCACCTTTGGCCAGTCGCCAGACTCCCATTTCCTTAAACAGGGTACGGGTCAGTTCGCGGGTCTGTTCCGGATGCGAGGTCATCCAGGCATGTACCACATCCAGGCCGCGTTGTAATACATCCTGATGGAAATCATTTTCTAAAACGGCACGCAGCATTTCACTGGCCAGGGTATTGATCTGGGTGTTTCTGACCCATTGCACACTGTTGCTGTGGACAAATCCGGCAATTTGCTGCTGTCCGACAAACTCAAACACTTTAGGAACGGTCTGCTGAATGACCTGGGTGACCTGAGTGCTGTTATGCGGGTTGGCCAGCCAGCGTCCCGCCGCTAAGCTCAAATCGGTATCGGCTAGGCTGCGCTCGACAATTTGGGGTGAGAGAAAATTTTCCTGAACAAAGCGTCCCATCGACTCGGCAATCCGGGCCTTGTTGCGCGGAATAATTTCGGTATGATCCCGCAGGAATTTTGGAATGGGCAGCTGGCCAAAAGGATTGCGGAACAGCACCGTAATGGCATACCAGTCAGCCAGTCCACCCACCACGCCTGCTTCGGCTGAAAGCATCAAGATATGAATCAGCCAGACATATTCAGGCAGCAGCTTGGCAGCAGCCATCAGGGCCAACCAGGCCAGTACCGCCACCACCAGAGCGATCGTGGCAAAACGTTTACTGCGTTGTAAGCTCGGTGATGGTTGTTCTTTCTGCATACATGATCCTGTTATTGAGGAGTAGCCGGCTGGGGTTGCAGGACTGTACCGGATGGACTCACTCCATATTTAGCGCCAAGTGACTGTAAAATCAAGCGCGCATCAAAGGCATCCTGAGGTGCCTGGCCGGCCCGGAAGCACTCAATGGTATAGGCCACCTGGGCTGGGTCCAGAGTCACGGTATAAGGGCGGTCATAAAATGGATCTGGCCAGAACCCTGGATAACGGCGGTAGTAAGCAGAGGGATAGAAGCTCGGTGCAGGATAGACAATCGCCTGACGGGGAGGCTGCTGAGTCCGGTTGCTTGGATCATCCAGAACGCGAAAAAACTGGAAGCCATTCTGTACCGTCGTTTGGGCGGCTTTCAGCAGGGTAATTTCTTCTGCCGTAGCAAAACTCATATTGGGACGGGCCTGAAAGCTGATCCGGTAAGTCGTGGCATTTAAGGGCGTCGTGTTATAGCGCCCTAACTGATCAAAGGTCAAAGGTTTGGAGGGTGTGGTTGCGCAGCCACTCAGGCCAAGTGCAACAACCAGACCAAGTCCTAATAGGGTGTTTTTCATCTCCAATCTCCTGATAGATGATCCAGCAGTCGCAGAGCTTGAAAGGGAGAATCAAAAACTGCTGTCTGGCTGGGTCAGGAAAGTTAACTCTTCAGCGGTCGATGGGCGACCTAAAATCCGGTTACGGTGAGGATAACGCCCAAAGCGGTCAATAATCACCTTATGCTTTTTTTCAAACTCCAGATTAACCGGGTTGCCCAGATGCTGGAACAGCTCCAAGGCATATTCATGAATCAGTCTGGATTCGCTATGCATGAACGGCATGTACAGGAAACTGCATTGTTCCGGGCTGAGCTGTTTGTCCAGATCCAGGCTAATTGTCTCCTGAGCCAGAGCCAGAGCCAAGGGGTCTTGGGCAAAGGCCTGAGGAGAGTCACGAAACAGATTGCGGGAAAACTGATCCAACACAATAATTTCAGCCAGTCGGCCTGCTATGCTTTTGCGCCAGCACCAGAGTTCACCACGAGCTGCCTGTTGATGGATACTCATGAATTGTTGTGCAATATGCTGATCAAATTCCAGACTTTTGCTAAACCAGAAGGGCTGATGGTCGGCGTGGAACCAAAAGTCTAAAACATCTTGATAATTCATAATATTTACAATTCTTTAGTCTGTGTTGGTTAATAAATCACAAATTTCACATGTCTTATAGAGGAACTTTGTGTTAAAAAATTGCCCAGTTAAAAATCAATAGTTTGCCTGAAAACCCGGCAGGATGTAATGTGCCGACCAGAAATCACGTTATACTGCTATAAATTGATGATTCTACTTTATTAATAGTTACCCCCATGAAGCGAGATTGTAATGAGTCAACCTGAATCGACCGCCCACGATGTATTACCTGACTGGGTGGATTCATCGCTCATCCAAGGAATGCTGCGCGGTATCGAGCGCGAAAGCTTGCGTATGCAAAGCAACGGTTTCTTGTCCCAAGCGCCGCATCCTCGTGCCCTAGGTTCAGCCCTGACTCATCCACATATCACCACTGACTATTCTGAAGCCTTAATGGAGTTTATTACTCCACCGCAAAGCAGCATTCAAAAAGCCTTGGACTATCTGACCGATATTCATGCCGTCGCGCATCGCCAGCTGGAGAATGATGAAAAGCTCTGGCCGCTGTCGATGCCGTGCATGCTGGACCACAGTGATGAAAATATTCCGCTGGCCCAATATGGGACGTCTAATATCGGGCTGTTTAAAACCCTGTACCGTCATGGCTTGGGGGTGCGTTATGGCCGCCGTATGCAGACCATTTCCGGGGTGCATTATAACCTGTCTTTCCCGGATCATTTCTTTGAAGCCCTGCAACAGCAAGAAAGCGATGAAAATTTACGGGCACTCAGCTTGCAGGACTATCGCAGTCACCGTTATATGGGGCTGATCCGTAACTTTATCCGCCTGACGCCACTGGTGATTTTTCTGGTCGGGGCCAGCCCGGCGGTCTGCCAGTGCTTTATGAGTGGCCGAGATCATCATTTACTACCGCTGGTTAAAGGCACCTTGTATACCCCGTATGCGACCGCTTTGCGCATGGGACGTTTTGGCTATCAGAACTCTGCACAGAAGCAACTGGGCATTCACTACAATGACCTGCAAGGCTATCTGGAAGGGCTGCAAAAAGCCGTCAAAACTCCTTATAAGCCCTTTAGTCGTCTGGGCCTGAATGACCCGCAGGGACAGCCAATCCAGATCAATGATCATGTACTGCAAATTGAAAATGAATATTACAGTCTGGTGCGCCCCAAACAGGTCCCCGAAGCTGGTGAGACCCCGTCACAGGCCTTGCAAAACCGCGGGATTGGCTATGTCGAGCTACGGGCGGTAGACGTCAACCCGTATAGCCCGATTGGTATTAATGAAGATACTGCCGGCTTCCTGGAAGTGGTGGCATTGTACTGTCTGCTGCAAGACAGCCCGGCATTGTTGGCTGCAGAGCAGGAAATTATTGAACGAAACCAGACCGAAGTGGTCAATCGTGGCCGTGCCTTCAATGCCGCTATTGTCGAAGATGGCCAGCATTATCCGATTGAAGACTGGTGTGCCCAGCTGCTGACACGTATGCAGCCCTTGGCTGAGCTGCTTGACCAGACTTATGACACAGGACTTTATCAGCATGCCATGCAGATCATGCAAGGTCGGGTCGATGAAGTCGATGCCACTTTATCTGCCTTAATTGTCGGAGATATCCGTGCTGCAAGCAGCATGTGGCATTTTGGACAGCATCTGGCCCAGCAGCATAGTCAAGTCTATGAATTGCATCCGCTCAGTGCCGAAACAGCAGCTTATTTTGATGAAATATCACAAAGCTCATTGCAACAACAACAGCAGCTCGAGCAAGCGTGCAGTATCAACTTCAGTGATTATTTAGCGCAATATCGATAAAACAAGAAAAGAGGATTGACCATGCAATGGAGTTATCGCGGGGTAAGCGGCATGCTGTTTTTGGCTGCCGTGGTCGGGATGGTATTTGCACTTTATCTTGAACATGTCCAGGGACTGGCCCCTTGTCCGCTCTGCGTGTTTCAACGCATCGGGCTTATTGGCTTGGGACTCATCTCCCTGATCGCTTTTTTGCACAATCCAGCCTCCAGTCTGGGCAAGCGTCTGTATGCCTTGTTAAGTGCTTTGAGCATGTTATGGTCAGCCGGGGTGGCAGCACGGCATGTCTGGCTACAGAATCTGCCACCGGATAAGGTACCGAGCTGTGGTCCCGGTCTGGAGTACTGGCTGGATACCCTGCCGATGAAGGCAGTATTGCAGCAGGTACTGAATGGTTCAGGCGAGTGTGCAGTGGTTGACTGGAGCTTTCTGGGGCAGTCCTTGCCGCTATGGTCACTGGTATTTTTCAGCGTATTATTACTGATTAGCCTGTGGCAGCTCTTGCGTAAATATCCGGCCAAGCCGCTAAAACGCCTGCGAGATCAATACTAAGCAATCTAAAAAGCCCTCATCAGAGGGCTTTTTTTCAGGTTAAGGCAATGCCTTCAATACTGTTCAGATCGACCAGGTGCTGATAAATCTGGGTATAATTCTCATCCTCCACACTTGGGTAAAACCAGCGTGCAATCTGTTCAGCCACCAAGGGATGGTATTGAATTTCAAAATGGTTCAGGCCATAGAAAATTGCCTTATGAGCATCTGGCACTTTCAGATCGTAGCGTGGATTTGGATGTTCTCCCAGCGCACTTTTGACGCTGACCAGATAGTCTCCAATCACATTACGGGTCTTGTTCTTGCGCTTTTCCAGTTCGATCGTTCCGGCCACCAGATAGGCATCGATATGTGAAGGAATCGGTGCCGGTTTGCGGTTGTCATCCATAAAGCCAATCCGTACCGGATTATGCTCCCAGTCATCATCGCGTACGCTGCCATAGCGCAAGTCCAGAATACCGTTGCTGCGAATATTGACGAGATGCCCGACAATTTTCACCAAAGGAAAATGTCCAAGTTTGTCTTGGAGGTTAAAACCGAAACGTTCCAGTACTGCCCCATGATGAGGTGAACCCAGACAGACCAGATTCTCGACCATGGGAATCCAGTCATGAACATTCTGCTTGCCATAAAACAGGGCACTTCGGGAGACCAGTCCCCCCATACTGTGGCCGATCAGGTCAATGCTGGTAATCCCCGGATTACACTGTACAAGTTCCTGCAAGGTGTTGGCCAGACTGTGACCATTGGCAGAAATCCGTCGTCCGGTATTGTAGTGCAGATAGAGCATGGTATTGCGGTCACGTTGCGCCAGCAGTTTTTCACCAATTCCTTCATATTTGTGGTTGGACCAGTCCAGATGATTCATACAGAGTCCATGCACAAAAAGGCTAATCCGTCCGGTCAGCTCACCTTGCTGTAAAGAACCATAATGATCATAAATGAGCATTGGCAGGGCCAGCGGATTCTGATGTTTTATCAAATAGTCACCAATAATACCGTTCAAGGCACTGACTAAAAAATGCAGGGTCGGAGTTAAAGGCTTATGATGCAATTTGGGAAAGTGTTCAATAATTTGACGCAAACCGGGTGCAATCAGGGTATTGCCATAATGAAAAATCATGTCGTACGACGACTGGTACAGTCGGGCAATATAAGGGATATTTTGCAGGCTTTTAGCGTTCTGGTCACTGAGGCCAAACATGCTGAGTAAAATTTCACGCTGAATAGTTTTAATCAGTTCCTGGGCCACATCGTTCAGGCGCATGGTCACCAGCTGGGCCAGACCTTCCAGTACATCTGCCTGGCTGGGTGGCGTTCGATCCCATCGGCAGTAAGTTTCATGCAATGGTGTTAAACTGGGCATCTGCTTCTGTCCTTTTGATCAACCGTGTAGAGATCTCTTTCTTTTTAAAGTACTTCACGGTATAAATTCTTTTTCTGTAAAGAGTCTGAATCCTTTGCAATACTTTTAACATAGCGAGAATTACACAACATTCAGGGCTTTCTTGTCTGACAATTTAAGCAATTTCAGCTGAGAAAAATGCGAGGTATTTCACATTTTCCAGAGAAATTTCAATCATTGATCAATATGAATAAATACTGATGAATATTATTTATTTACATGGATTTCAGAGTGGAAGCCATTCCATTAAAGGACAATTATTACTGCAATTTTGTAAAAAATATCCTGAAATCACCCTACATTTACCAGATTTAAATATGCCGCCCCAGGCTGCAGTTGAAAAGGTTTCGGAACTGATCCGCAGTTTGCCTCAGGTAGCACTGGTCGGCAGCAGCCTGGGCGGATTCTATGCGACATATCTAGTCGCAAAACATGCGGTTCCGGCTGTACTGATTAACCCGGCAATGCGACCATGGCAGCTGTTTCGTGAACTGTTTCAGGCGGAGTTGCCCTATCCTGTGCATCCGAATTGGAGTCTGGAGGTGGCAGATCTGGCACAGCTGGAGCAACTGGCGCTAAATCCTGCCCAAGATGCAGACAAAATGCTGGTGCTGCTGCAACAAGGCGATGAAGTTTTGGATTATCGTGAAGCACATCGTTATTATAGTGCTGCCCGTCCTCCGGCCATGTTAATGACAGAAGCCCATGGCAATCACGGGATGGATGATTTTGCGGAGAAAATTCCGCTGCTTTTACAGTTTTTATCCGACTGCGTCAAAAAGGAAACCGAATAACGTGTCTCAATATACGGCTCAATCTCTTGAAGTTTTATCTGGTCTGGATCCGGTGCGCCGTCGCCCGGGCATGTATACCGATACCTCGCGTCCGAACCATCTGGCGCAGGAAGTGATTGACAATGCGGTAGATGAGGCATTGGCCGGATATGCCAACAAGGTCACGGTGACGGTATATAAGGATGGCTCGCTGTCTGTAGAAGATAATGGTCGCGGCATGCCCGTGGATATTCATCCGGAATATGGCCAAAGCGGGATTGAAATCATTATGACCAAACTGCATGCCGGCGGTAAATTCAGCACCGATAATTATCAGTTTTCTGGCGGCCTGCATGGCGTGGGTATCTCTGTCGTCAATGCCTTGTCCAGCCGGATTGAAGTGTCAGTTCAGCGTCAGGGCAACCTGTATAAAATGGCCTTTGAAAAGGGTGAACCGACCGGCCCGCTGGAAGTGCTGAAAGGCAAAGCGCCTAAACGTGCATCGGGTACTACGGTACAATTCTGGCCAGAAGAAAAATATTTCGATTCTCCTAAATTTGCCCTGAAAGCCTTAAAACATAACTTAAAGGCCAAGGCAGTGTTGGCCGCTGGTCTGCAAATTAACTATATTGACCAGAGTAATAACGAAAAAATCACCTGGCAGTTTGAAAATGGTCTGGTGGACTACTTGATGGATGAGCTGGAAGACCGTGAAATTATTCCGGCACCGGCCTTTGTTGCAATGGGGGAGGCAGAACGTGCCAGTGCCGAATTTGCAATTTGCTGGAATGTCGAAGGGGGAGACAGTATTCAGGAATCATACGTTAACCTGATTCCAACCGCGCAAGGTGGTACGCATGTGAATGGTTTGCGTTCCGGAGTGACCGATGCCATGCGTGAGTTCTGTGAGCTGCGTAATTTGCTGCCGCGTAATATGAAACTGTCGGCGGAAGATGTCTGGGACGGCGTAAACTATATCCTGTCCTTAAAATTCCAGGAGCCCCAGTTTTCAGGTCAGACCAAAGAGCGTCTGTCCAGTCGTGAAGCTGCTGGCATTGTTCAGAATATTGCCAAAGATGCCTTTGCCTTGTGGTTGCACCAAAACTCGGATATTGCCCTGCAATTGGCAGAAATGGCAATTTCCAAAGCCGGGCGTCGTTTAAAAGCGGCAAAGAAAGTAGAGCGTAAAAAGATTGTTGCTGGTCCGACCTTGCCAGGCAAATTGTCGGATTGTGTCGGCCATGAGCTGGATCAGTCGGAACTGTTTATTGTGGAAGGGGATTCGGCAGGTGGTTCGGCCAAACAGGCACGTGACAAGAATTTCCAGGCCATCATGCCCATTCGCGGAAAAATTCTGAACACCTGGGAAGTATCCTCAGATGAAGTTCTGGCATCGCAGGAAGTGCACAATATTGCTATCGCAATTGGGGTAGATCCTGGCTCTGATGACTTGTCTGAGCTGCGTTATGGCAAAATCTGTATTCTGGCGGATGCCGACTCGGATGGTCTGCACATTGCCACTTTGCTGTGTGCATTGTTCGTGAAACATTTCCCGGTACTGATCGAAGAGGGGCATCTGTATGTGGCGATGCCGCCACTGTTCCGGATTGATGATGGTAAAGAGGTGCACTATGCTCTGGATGAAGAAGAGCTGGAGGGCATCTTGAAAAAGTGTAAAACCAAGAATCCGCAGATTACCCGATTTAAAGGTCTGGGCGAGATGAACGCCAGCCAGCTACGGGAAACGACTTTAGATCCAAATACCCGCCGTCTGGTACAGCTGGATCTGGATGATGTGCATGTCACCGCAAGTTTACTGGATAAACTGCTGGCCAAAAAACGTTCGGGTGACCGTAAAGACTGGTTAGAGCAAAAAGGTAATCTGGCAGATATTGTGGTTTAGGATGCTGGCTTGAAAGCAAAAAAACCTCATCCGGAGAGTTTCAGTCGATTAGTTGACTGAACTTCTCCAGTTAGGGGAATTTTTATTGTACCCCAATATATTTTTTAAAAACTCGTCAGTTAAATTTTGGTATGTTCATCCCATAAAAAATAAATACCAAATTGTCCTGTTCTAAACTCTCCACCCATCGCTTTGCCTGCATCGGTGAGGAAATGTTTTCCATTTTCTGTCAGATTTAAATATCCTTTATTGACTAAATTTTCAAACAGATCAGGTGTTTTTAAACCAAGTTTTGCGGCCAGTTTTGCAGTGGTCAGTTTGGAATAGCCGCTGCTTTCCTCAGTTGTGACTTCGCTCTCAGCAAGTGGTACTGGTTCCGTCTTAATTTCATCCAGAGTAATCCGTACTTCATCACTAATACGAATAATACGTTGAGCTTCCTCATAAGCATCTTTAAAGACCTCTTGATCTTCATCTTTACGTACCAGAATCCCCATTTCATTATTATTAACCTGACTAAACTCATAGAGGTTCAAGCTTGAAATAATACATTCTGATTCATTGATATAGCATTTTGCATGGAGATTTTTACAAAAGCTTAAACGTACATAATCCAGTTTTTGCAGCCATTTAATTTCATCGGGATGCAAATCACTTTTGCCATAGATAATGCGAATATCAATTTTGAGCCGATCTTTATCTTCTAAGAGTTCTTTAATACGATCATTTAAACGCAAATAAGGGCTGATTAAAATTAAACGCTCTTTGGCATTTTTAATTAATTCTTCTAAAAAGAAATTCGTTGCACTGGTATTTAAAAACTTGGCCATGGACTCCCCTGATCATGCTCAAATATTTATTTTGTATATTAAAATACAAATAAAAGAAAAATTATTCTACCTTCAAATATACACCGCTGGCAGAGACATTATGCCCAAAGCCACACGCTGAATCTCCACTGTCTTGCTCTAAAATAAGCTGTTGCCCAGCGCGAGGATTAAAAGCAAAACTAAGCTCAATTTTACAGTTATCTTGCTGATAACGGGTCTGGGTGTGATGCAGGGGCATCATTGTTTCAAATTCACCTATATTGGGGCCATAAATCAGGCTGCCTAAACCCATATATAGACCATTAAATTGAATTTGATAAGATTGCTGATGGGGCTTTACCTCAATACTACTCCAGGCGCCAAAACCGGCATGGCGAACATATTTGCCTGCCAGATTGGAGTTTTTTTGAGGTGCAGGCAGCTGCTGCAGATTAAACTGGCTACTCTTGGCTTGAGGATAAATCGAAAACCAGGCTCGTGCCCACTGCGGCTTGGCCAGTTTGGCATAACTGAGTCCGACATTATTAAACGCTGTTACAATGCTGCTTTCTGAAAAAGAAACACCACTTTCTTCGCTATGCATGTCACAAAATGCAGACCATGCCGCCTGTTGCTCAAATTGTTCAAGGGCTTTGCTATATTGTTTCTGGTCATACAATCTCTTGCCCTTCGCTGCATAGTTTTTAACTTGGGCACATTCGGATCTGAGTTGAGTTTCAAAGCTGGAATCGGCAAAACTCAGGCCACTGAGAGAAAAGATACTCATGCAGATAAGCCATTTATTCATTGTTCTACTCAACTTGGTATTTATTTCAAATAAAACATAGCAGAAGTATCAAGTAAAGGCGGATTTTAAAATTTAGATTTTATACAGGCTTATTGAGTCTGAGTAGAAGGGATTTTTAAGTAATTCTAATCAGAAATGGCTAATCTCTGAATTTTTAATTGAATAGATTCAAGTTTACCAGGAAACATTAGGTAGTGTAACGCCGGTCTAACCGGATTTGGATCAAGTCAAAGCAGTTGCGGAGACCAGCACTTTAAAAAATACAGCTGATTTTTTGCCATAAAAAAGCAGAACCCGGGTTCTGCTTTTTTATGAGCTGCTTTTTTTTGGGCTTAGAAGTGATATTTCACCAGCGCACTCACATTGTTTTCGTCTTGATCTTTAAGACCAAACTTATTGTTCCAAACAGAGTGTTCAATACCTACATATAAGCGTGTCTCTGGAGAAATGTGTTTGCCCGCATTCCACTTCCACTGTGTGGTCCAGTTGAGTTCACTCGCTTGAGCATCTTTTTCAGCAGTAGACCAGTCCAGGAAACCATCCACCAGGAAGTCTTCTGCTCCCAAGCTAAACGGTACGCCATAAGTGAAAGTCATTTGATAATCGTCTTTATTACCAAACACCTTTTCATTATTGGCACGATAAAAGTTTAAGCTTGCATATTGAAAATATGGAAGGTCAAGATCAAAACCTAAACCATACAGGAAGTTATCTGCATTGTCTGAGCCTTCCCACGTTGTGGAAATTAATACATCTTTCACAGGACCAAAGGCAAGTTTCTGGCCACTTACTTCACTTAAACTTAAGCGTGGCGATAATTCAAAATAAGTGCTTTTAGCATCATCGCCCCCACGCATACGGTCCATGAAGAAAAACACATCTGCATATTTTACTTTAGCAGCGTATTCAACGGTTAGAGTGCTTTGCTGTTCGTCTACCGCTTCATAGTTTTCACCATAAAGACCGGTTACGCTAAAATCTTGCCAAACTGGTTTTGCTTGTGCCAAAGCAGCAGTTGAAGCCAAAGCACACAATGCCGCGATTTGTGTAAGTTTCATTTAAAATCTCTTCCCCCAAGAAAGCAGGTAAAGGATACAGATTAATAAGTAAAAATAAAGTTAAAATTGATCGATGACAGAAATATATTAAAAATCTTGCTTGGTCTCCCTGTCTGTTTTCTTATTACGGGTTCTTCAATACTTTCAAAAATAGGGGCTAAATAGCTATGCTTAAAGAAATTTAAATGATCAGAAAATAGTAAGAGTCGGTTGAGCTGCTGCCAAAATTAAAGAAAATTTATGTCCGTTATTCTAGTTAAAGCATATTCAACAGTGAGTAGTCGGCGGAGTGCAATAGAAGTGGGCACAGTCAGAAGCCATTTACCGCCTCTTTTCTATAATAAAAATCGGGATTTTCCTCATGAGTTTGCTAAAAAATCTGGCTGATCGCAAAGGCAAGCATGTACCCTGATCAGATTAAACGGCGATGCTCTGGAGGCGGAGGGTGAGAGGTACTGTGGTCAGTATTTCATCGGTTGAAGAGTAGGTGTCATCATTTTAGATGACATATAACGGTGAAGAAAAACCTGTTTCCACTCTCAAAATGGGCGGTGTTCCTCCCTCGTACTGAACTCGAAACCGAAGCGGTAAAAACCAGTAATTAAAGCATACATGTTTAGCACTTCTATAGCGGAGGCCATCGTCACAACCCTATACGCTCCTAGGCTTAGAGAAAAAATATCTAAAGCGGGCAGGAGGGATCTACCGGATAATTCTCTACATTTTCATCATCATTCGGAAGAAAATTTAGGCTGATTCTAAGTGGTCGGGATAAGCAATTTTCTCATTGGCCGAATCCAATCACGTGAATAAGATGGTGATGAACGAACTGGAAAGCGGCTTTATTTGACTAAGTAAGGACCTGTCACAATTAGTTATTCTTTTGCTAAAAAAACCAAAATAGCACTTGCATATTTTCTGGATAGAGCCGATATTCAAGGTATAAGGACATGATTCTGCAGATTCATAAAGGTGTTCATCCATTCAAAATGGAGGAGATATTCCAATCATTTGAAGAAGTGAAATGCGTTGCGATACAGCAAACCAGAAACGTGCCAAGATAAAAATTTTGCACTAAGAAAAGTTAAAAAGATTGAGGATGGTAATTTATGAATATCGAACTTCGTACAGATAAACACATTCAGAGTAGCGATCGTTTAATCAGTTATGTACGTGCAGAATTAAGTCAGGAATTCCAGCGCCACAGTGAGCGTATTACCCATTTTTCAGTCCATTTGAGTGATGAAAATGGTGCCAAAGGTGGTGATGACGATATTCGCTGCATGATCGAAGCACGTCCGGCAGGTCTAAAACCGGTGGTGGTGAATCATCGCGGTCATAATATTGATACCGCCATTCGTGGTGCCATTGACCGTTTAAAACGCAGTCTAGAGCATGTTATTGAGAAAAAAGATACCATACGTCCGGGTGCCCTGGAAATTAAAGAGATGGAAGACGAAGTCTGATCTGGAATCCTGAAAAAAAGCCCTGCGGGGCTTTTTTTGTATAAAATGAAAAATAGTTGTGGGAAAGACAACAAATTTTGCTTTCTTCGGCATAATAGGGAAAAACGAATTGAAGCGAGCTCCATCATGTTAACTGCGCAACAACAGCTTTTTGTGCAAGCCATCGAAGATTTAGATCTGGACCAGGTAACAAAACTCCTGGCGGATGGACTCAATCCGAATTTTATTGACCTTGAAAAAGGTCCAGTCATTTCGGTCTGGTCGGATGGACTGTTCAAATGGTGGGAAGACGTCTGTGAGGCTTATGAAGCAAATAGCCCGCTTTCACACGAAGAAAAACAGGCACGTCTGGATATTCATTTGCAGATTCTGGAAGCATTGATTCAGGCCAAAGTCAATTTACACCTGTGGGATGCTGAAGAAATTTATGGGCCGCTCTGGGACGCCGCGAGTGCCGCCTGTGTTCCTGCAGTACAGCGCCTGCTGGATGAACAGGTCAATCCAAACACCAAAGATGAAGATGGACAGACTATTTTGTCCTCTATTAGCGATTTATTCTTTGATTGTGATTTCGATGAAATTAACTGGTCAGAGGCCCTTGAAGAAGAAAAACAGACTCTGCAACTGTTGCGTGACCACGGCGCAAAAATGACCAAAGAACTGAATTAAATTTGAATAAAGAGCCTAACCAGATGAAGACAACATTAACAACCTTGGGTTTCATTGCGCTGACCAGTGTCAGTGCCCAGCTTTTTGCTGAAGTCGAATTTGATCGTCCGGGTGAAGGTATGGGAACCGGCACTATCCCTGTGGGGCAGCTGGCATGGGAGCAGGGTTTGCCAACGCTGAACTATCGCGAGTCAATGGTAGAAGGAAGCAGGCTTAAAGAAACCACTTTAAATGCCGATATATTATTGCGCACAGGTTTAACCGATAGCCTGGAATTGCGTTTGGGCTGGGATGGACCGGCATGGAACCAGCAGAAATGGAACGGACACACTGAAGAAAATGATGGGCTGGGAGATGTCAGTATTGGTCTGAAAAAAGCCATTGATCTGGACGATGACAAACTGAGCATGGCCGTGATGGCTGAAGCGCTTATTGCAACTGGTAATAAGGGGTTTAGCAATGAAGAAGATATGTATAGCCTGAGCTCGGCGGTGGCCTATCAATATAGTGATCTGGTCTCGACCTCTATCACCATGCGTTATGAATGGCAGGATTCAAACTGGGCTATTAGCGCAATTCCATCTGTAGATTATCAGTTTACGGATCGCTGGTCGGGTTATTCGGAATTGATTTATCGTAAGGCCGAAAGCCAAGCCAATGAATATGCGCTCGGCACGGGCGTAATGTATGCCCTCAACGATCGGGTCCAGCTGGATGCCAGTGTGGGGGTAGATCTGGACGGGCAGGAAAACAGTTACTTCTCCAGTCTGGGTGTATCCTTTCTCTTTTGATCTATCGCACTCGGTATGATGCAACTTTTAGTAGTTCAGAAATGGAGCGCTTTATGTGCGCCTTTCCTGTTAGGCAGTGTACTGTTCAGTATGGCAGCTCAGGCCGAAACGGCGTTACTGTCACCTGAACAGGCCTTTCCTCTGAGTGTAGTCTCGGACAGTGCTGAGCAGGCGGAACTCAGCTGGGATATTCCTGAACACTATTATCTGTATCAGCACAAGATTGAAGTCCGACAGGGCAATCAGCCGCTAACATTGGAACTGCCGCCCGCTGAAGAGATCTATGATGACAACTATGGGCATACCCAGGTTTATTATCAGCAGTTGAAATTTCAGATCCCGACTCAGCCCGGACAGTCTTATCAGGTCAGCTGGCAAGGCTGTGCCCAGGATCGGCTGTGCTATCCACCGCAAACCGTGCAGTTTAAAACCAATCTTTCCGGTCTGGTGCAATATGACACTCCAGTTTCCGGGAACACACGTCTATTAGATTTAAACAGCTCCACAGCTGCCCAGAATCGTCTGCTTGATACTCTGGCTGATACTCAGCTGCAACGCTCAGAACAATCTGATCCAGATATCGAAGAAGCTGTAACCGCCCAAGACCAGAAGTGGTCAGTGCGTCTGGCAGAAAGCTCCTGGGCCTATGGTTTGCTGCTGTTTTTCGGTTTAGGGCTTTTGCTGGCCTTTACCCCGTGTTCGTTGCCTATGCTCCCGATCCTGACCTCGTTGTTGGTCCGTGATAGCAAAGGCTTAAAAGCCTGGATGATCGCCTTAACCTTTGTGGTTAGTATGGCCACCGTCTATGCTGTATTAGGTTTAATCGCCTCATCGGCCGGGCTGAACTTCCAACGCTGGCTACAGCAGCCGGGTACCCTGATTGCTTTTAGTGCTCTATTTGTGCTGTTTGCCCTAAACCTGTTTGGCCTGTTTGAAATTAAACTTCCGCAGCGCCTGATTCAGCGTCTGGATCAGGTTCAGGCCATGCAGCAGGGAGGGAACCTGATCAGTGCCGCAGTCATGGGCATTATCTCCGCCTTGCTGGTGGGGCCGTGTATGACAGCACCCCTGGCAGGAGCATTGCTGTTCATTTCCCAGACCCAGAGTCAATGGCAGGGTGCCTTGTTACTCTTTGGTCTCGGATTCGGTATGGGGACACCCTTACTGCTGGCCAGTATTCTGGGGGCCCGGATATTACCGCGTGCCGGACACTGGATGAATCAGATCAAGGTGCTATTTGCCTTTATCATGCTGGGGCTGGCGCTGTATTTTATACGCCCGCTGATTTCTGAAGCTATGTTGCAGGGGGTGTCGCTGGGCTTAGGCATGGCCTTTATTGTCTATGTGCTGTGCCGTATTTTCTGGCAGCGTACTGGCCTGAGATGGTTATATATCCTGTGTCTAGTCGTCGTGCTGCCTTATCTGGCATATAGCCAATATCAACAGAGCCAGCGTTTTTTTGTTGAGCAAAGTCATCGCACTGCCACGTGGCAGGTGGCCAAAACAGCTGCCGAATTTGAATCCTTGTTAAAACAGATACCGCATGGCCAAAAGGTCATTATTGATGTCTATGCCGACTGGTGTGTGGCCTGTCAGCCGATAGAACAGCGTGTTTTAAAATCAGCCACGGTACAGCAGGCACTGGCACCGTACGTGCTGATCAAACTCGATTTAAGCCAATATGATGCAACCCATCAGTCTTTACTTAATCAGTGGGAAATTCTGGGGCCGCCGACCTATTTGTTTCTGGATGGCCAGCAGCAGGAAATCCGTGGTTTGCGTTTAACCGGGGCATTTAATGAAGCGGAATTATTGGCTCAGCTGAAACGTCTGGCACAATTCCATTAACCTGCTGGATTACCGTGTTAAGAATATAGCTCAAGTTCGGGTTGGGTCGATGTAATATAGGCTCTGACCTGATTCCGGCCTCTGGCTTTGGCCTGATACAGTGCCCGATCAGCCAGCTGTTGCGGGCGCAATTCTGCTTGGGAAATCGCAATACCAAAACTGGCCGTGACAGGAATTTTGGTACCCTCATCACTTTGAATCTCTAGCTGCTGAATGGCAAGACGGCAACGTTCTGCAATCTGTTGTGCCATTTCAATATTGGTGTCTTTTAGTACCAAAATAAACTCTTCACCGCCAAAACGGCCTCCGATATCACTTGCACGTAATTGCTGGCTCAGTACGGCACTGACCTTTATCAGGGTTTCATCACCTTTGTGGTGACCATATTGATCATTAATTTTTTTAAAATGGTCCAAGTCCAGCAGGACCAAGGCATAGCTTAAACAGGCGCTATGATTTAATTTTTCCAGACATTGATTGATACTGCGCCGGTTAAACAGACTGGTTAAGGGATCAAGTTGGCTCAGGTGCTGAATCAGCCGTTCACGGTGCCGCCATTGGCTAAGCAGGATTTCAAACAGCATGGTGCAGATGGCCAGAATGGGTAACATAAAATACAGCATGGAGCCCAGCCAAAAGCCATTATCAAAAAACTTGCCCTGTATATTGAACAGGGGCGAATAGGGAATTTGATGACGAAAGCTCAGATAGGTGCAAACTGCCAGAAACAGAAATGCCGGTATCAATATGCTATAGATCAGGGCGAGCAAAACCAGTAAAAAACTGCTGTCGAGGATGAGCTGTAAGTGAATTAGTTTAATCTGTACATATTGCCAATATTCAGGATGAAACAGCACAAACAGGTCCCAACTAAGCCAGCTCAGATGGACAATGCAGCCCAGTACCAGCATCAAGATACATTTTTTTAAAATTCCCCAATTGATGACGACTTCATCTTCGATCAGATATTTTTTGATTCTCAGCCGCAGGATTTTTGCTAATAATCCTCTTATCTGCTTCATCTATTTCGCCTTAAACTTTATCGTTATTATGAAAGCGCTTTACTTTTTAACATGGATATCTTTATAAAACTGACTATAACATAACTTAAAATTGATTAAAAAATTCCTGTTTTACCACAAAAAAGATAAAGCCATATTTGTCTGTATAGGCCTTTTGTTCCGTATTTGGAATGTTCTGTTTTATGGGCTGGGATTATCTCATTGTTGAAAAATCATTAAACTATGCCTATTTCTAGACAGACCAATTCATACAGGCAAAATAGATGCAAGTTTTACATATTGATTCAAGTATTTTAGGTGATGCTTCAATTTCCCGTCAGTTGAGTCAGGCCATTGTGAGCCAGTTGCAACAAAAGCATAAAGACACCTTACAGGTAGAGTATCTAGATCTGGCGACACAACCGATTCCTCATCTGACTGCCGAGATTCTGATGGGGCAGGATGCAGAACAGGCAGCTCTGGGGGAAGCGATTTTGCAGCAGTATTTGCGTGCGGATATTATCGTGGTGGGAGCGGCAATGTATAACTTTGGCCTGCCTTCTACTTTAAAAGCCTGGATCGACCGTATCAGTGTGGCTGGGCGTAGCTTTAAATATACTGAAAATGGCCCGATTGGTTTGGCGGGTAACAAGAAAGTCTATATTGCCAGCAGCCGTGGTGGTGTCTATGGTGAACAGAGTCCGGTTGACTTTCAGGAAGCATTCTTGAAAACCGTGTTTAATTTTACCGGGGTGAGTGATATTCAGGTGATTCGTGCCGAAGGCGTGAATATGGGCGATGCAAGCAAGCAGCAAGCTCTGGAGACCGCACACCAGATGATCAGCGCGCTCTAAGGCAGAAAATTAAAAAGGTCAGCCTTGGCTGACCTTTTTTATATCAGGACTTGAGAGTCCTAGTCCTGATCCAGACGATGTGCAAAGTCTGCCAGGTCAGCCAGAGATTGTCGGGCTTCATCAAACCAGGCGCTAAACATCTGGAAGTTATGCCACATGCCCGTATAGATTTTAAACTCCACCTCAACATGGGCCTGCTCGGCCTTTTCTTTGAAACGGGTGGCGTCATCCAGCAAAATTTCCTTAGAACCGACCTGAATATGGATAGGAGGTAATCCGCTCAGCTCGGCAAAGTAAGGAGAAACGCCGGGATCACCTCGGTCTATGGCGCTGGGCACATAATATTCGATCCCGGTTTTAAGCGTTTCGATTGACAGCAAGGCATCATGTTTCTGGTTATACCGTAAAGATTCACTGCTCAGAGTCAAATCCAGCAGTGGAGAAAGCAGAATCAGTCCACTAACCTGCGGGCGACCTTCCTGTCTGATTTTTAAAGCGAGGGCCAAGGCCAGATTGGCGCCACACGAGTCACCGGACAGAATAATATCTTTGGGCTGAATTCCCTGATCAAGCAACAGGTTGTAAACATCATATAGCGCCTCAAGCGGCTCCGGATACGCCGATTCCGGTGCAAGCGGATAGTTCACATGCAGGACCTGCATCTGGGTACGGGCTGCAATCTGGGTCATAAAGGCCCGGTGGGTATTGAGTGAACCTAAATAGAATGCTCCTCCATGAATATGAAAAATCATCTGGGTCGATTGCTGCTGGGGTTTGATCTCTTCAGCACGTAAACCGGCCAGACGCAAGGAACGAATTTGTACAGACGGGTCTTGCGGGAACAGTTTGCATAGCTGTTCCAAGGCGATACGCAGCGAGCTAGGAGGAAGGTTCAGACGACTTGGCGCACGAATGGCGGCTTTTAAAAAACTTTCTGTAATGAGTTGTTTCGTGAGGGGACTCATCTTCATTATCCTTCCATATTTTTATGCTTTTATTCAAAATGAGATTATTTACCAACCTGATTTACAAGGTTACACTAAATAGTCACACGTAAAAATTGCAAAATTGTTGTGACTTTTTAATACTAAATTGGTCTATCAACAGACTAGGGAAATGAAAAAAAATGAAAAAAATCGCGCTAACCTTAGGATTACTTGGCTTATCGGCATTGGCAAATGCCGCAGATCCTCTGAATGGTACCGTTTGGAAAACGATTGATGACAAAACTAAACAGCCAAAAGCCATGGTGAAGTTTACTGAACAGAAGAATGGTACTTTATCTGCCAGTATTCAATCGGTATTGACTCCGGGTGAAGAGAATGCCTGTACAAAATGTGAAGGACCTTATCATAACAAGTCATTAAAAGGCTTGACCATTGTGAAAGGTCTGAAAAATGTGGGTGGCACCAGCTATGAAGGTGGTTCTATTCTGGACCCACAATCTGGCAAAACCTATAAGCTAAAAGGCAATCTGGCGGAGGGTGGCAAGAAGCTGGAGCTGCGTGGCTTTATGGGGATTTCTGCTTTGGGTCGTAACCAGACCTGGATTCGTGCAAACTAATCCATCCTGTATATGCAAAAAGCCTGACATCTGTCAGGCTTTTTTTTATATGCTGATTAATCCTGTTTTTCTTCAACTAGAGCACGATAAGCAGCTTCGTCAAATCCGGCAATAAAGCCATCAGCAGTCTGTAAAATCGGTCTTTTAATTAAGCTGGTATGCGTGGTTAAGGCTTGCACCAGATGATCTTCACTGGCCAGTGCGGTTTGCTGCTCTTCTGCACTGAGTTTACGCCAGGTGGTGCCTTTTTTATTCAGAACCACGTCCTGACCGAGTGCATCCAACCAGCTTTTTACACATTCTGCATCAATGCCCTGTTTTTTATAATCATGGAATTCATAGCTCAACCCCAGTTCATTGAGCAGATCAAAGGCTTTTTTCATTGAATTGCAGTTTTTAATACCATAAATTCTTAACATCATCATCACTCATTTAAAGTCTTGGACTAGCTTAACCAAATTTAGTCAAGACGGCCACGGGGGACTGCAAAACAGGAGTGTCCGTCTGCATAGGAAAATTTCGAATCAGGGCCAAGCTGTCATGAAACTGACATAAGGAGGGGATAAGATTCTGGATAGAACAATAAGAAATAAAGTTTTAAATAAGAGAACAATCAGCGGATATATAAAAAAATCAAAACAATAATCAAGAATAAGAGTCATTATAATATGAGAAAACCCGCATCAATCATCCTGATTATGCGGGTCTCAGTATAACGTCCAATGTCACATCCATGAAAAACAAACTAAATTTGATGGTCTGTTTTATTTTCTTCCTACGGCTTCCTGTCCTTTATGTGTCATCCTGACATATCCCTGTGCCGTGCAGCTATCATGCTATGTTCTTAAACTCAAAGAAATCCAAGAAATACGTCATGGCATGTAAGCAATTCACCTTAATTGAGTAAACAATTGTTTACTCAGCTCTCAAGCCTTTTTACAGTTTGTAATCAATAATGACCGGTGCATGATCACTAAACCATTCATCTTTATAGACCCAGGCATTCACCGTACGGGTTTTCCAGTCTGGAGAACAGGCGTGGTAGTCAATCCGCCAGCCGACATTCTTGGCGCGGGCCTGACCACGATTCGACCACCAGGAATATAGCTCGGCTTCCTGGCGTACTTCACGGAAGGTATCTACATAGCCGAGTTCATCATAAATATGGTTCAGCCAGGCGCGTTCATGCGGTAAACAACCGGAAGATTTCTGGTTGCCCGACCAGTTTTTAATATCAATCCGTTTATGCACAATATTGTAATCCCCACAGACAATGACCGATTTATTTTCATCGCGCCATTGTTTCAGAATCTTTTGATATTCTTCTAAAAAGTGGTCTTTACGGGCCTGAGCTTCTTCACCCGATGAACCGGATGGCAGATAAAGCGAACAGATATATACAGTTTGTTCTAGGCCCAGATCGAATTCAGCGGCAATAAAACGGCCCTGTGAGTCTGCCAGTTCAAAACCCAGACCATCAGTGATGGAGACAAAAGGCATACGGCTATAAATGGCGGTGCCGGCATAGCCTGGACGCTCGGCTGGAAAGAGATGGGTGTACCAGCCTTCAGGCTTAAATTTATCGGTCCACTGAACATGGGTAATGCGGCTTTCCTGCATGCAAATCACATCGGCATCGGACTTTTCCATCCATTCCAGCAAACCCTTGCTTACAGAGGAACGTAAGCCGTTGACGTTAATTGAAACGACACGAAGAATTTTTTGATCACTTGGATAGCTACTCTTTGGTATCATGCGCAAGTCTTACCTTAATTAATGGATTCAGGAGCACCTCATGTCAACGCCAGCTCAGTTTAACCCGCAAGCTTTTATCGAACTCGCATTATCACGTGGTGTGCTTAAATTTGGTGAGTTTACTTTAAAATCGGGTCGTGTGAGCCCTTATTTTTTTAATGCCGGCTTGTTAAATGATGGCGAAGCCTTGTCTCTCTTGGCATCAGGCTATGCAGCCAAGCTGATGCAATGTGATCAGGTCGAAGTGGTTTTTGGTCCGGCATATAAAGGTATTCCATTTGTTGCTGCAACTGCGGTCGCACTGTCGCAAAATCATGGTGTGAGTATACCTTGGGGCTTTAACCGTAAAGAAGCTAAAGATCACGGTGAAGGTGGCGTATTGGTCGGAGCTTCGGTTGAAGGTAAAAAAGTCTGGATTATTGATGATGTGATTACTGCCGGAACTGCGATCCGTGAAGTGGTCACTATTCTGAAAAATGCCGGTGCACAAATTGCTGGGGTATTGGTTGCGTTAGATCGTCAGGAAAAAGGTCAGGGCGAACTTTCTGCAATCCAAGAAGTACAAAAAGAACTTGAAATTCCAGTACATGCACTGATCACTATGAAAGACTTAATGGATTATCTGGATGGTAAAGGCGAGCAGGAAGCACTGGCAAAAATGGAAGCCTATCGCGTTAAATACGGTATTTAAACCGGTATAGCTAGCAGTGGATAAGGAAGCTCAGGCTTCCTTTTTTATGACTTTAAAGTAGCCAGAACGCCTGATTGTCTCACTATCCATGAAAACCTAGACAATTTTGCTGGCCAAAAAAATCGTATCTGTCGACTTGATCGGCATACTCTGAGCAAAAAGTGTTAAGTAGAATTATCCTTTTAAATGGGGAACATCGGATAAAAATATGGACTATTTATAGCTTTTTATTGGTTTAACTGTTGAGACCCTCTTTCTTTTAATTTCTTTAGTCAACCCAAAAGCTGAACCGCTTCAACAAATAGTCGGTTATCGCTGGCCGTTACTCCCACAGTACCCGTTCGTCCAGGGAACAGATCTTTAATTTGTTCCCACTGATTATCTCTTAAGGCATAGCGTTTACTCATAAAAGTATAGTGGGCGCATGGTGGTTTTTCTCAAGTTAATTGATGACACGCCTTAGTAATAGAAAAGTAGAAAGTTCTAGATCAGAGAGAAGGTGATGGGTTCTTTGGCTTTTATGACCAAAAACTCGGTGAGATCGACCTTCTGAACTCACATCTCGAATTGTGATCCTAGGCTTATAGTTATTTCCAAAACCCTGTCATCGTCTTTAATCCATTTTTGAATTTTGAGTGCATGATTTTGTGTGTTCTTAAAGTTGGCCATAAAAAAATCCACACAGTATGCTGTTTAGAGCATAGCTTGTGTGGATTTTTTTGAGCAATTCAGTAGTACACTTTATTACTCAGTATGAGACTTTATTGTCTGACTACAATAACCAGCCTTGCTTCAATTCTGATTATTCTACGGTCACTGATTTTGCCAGGTTACGCGGTTGATCTACATCCGTTCCCCGCAGGACGGCTACATGATAAGACAGCAACTGAACCGGAATGCTATAGACGATAGGGGCTAAAAGTGCGTCTACTTCAGGAATATGCACCACATGCTGGCGTTCTTTGGCCTTGATGCCGCTATGCTCATCAGCAAAGACAAATAACTCGCCACCACGTGCCTGAACTTCTTCCATATTGGATTTTAATTTGTCCAGCATGTCATCCTGCGGTGCCAGAATGACCACAGGCATATCATTATCCACCAGTGCGAGCGGGCCATGTTTCAGTTCACCTGCTGCATAACCTTCTGCATGGATATAGGAAATTTCTTTCAGTTTCAACGCACCTTCAAGCGCGATCGGGAAATGCGTCCCACGGCCGAGGAACAAACAATGGTTTTTCTCTACAAACAGTTCAGACAGGCGCAGAATTTCATCATCATAACGCAGGGTGTCCAGAATCACTTTAGGAGTATGCCAGAGCCCGGTCGTAATCGCGGTAACTTGTTCCGTTGAAATCGTGTTTTTGACAGTACCGATTTTCAGTACCAGCAACATCAATGCAGTCAACTGGGTGGTAAAGGCCTTGGTCGATGCGACCCCAATTTCAGGTCCTGCCAGGGTCAGCAAGCTGTGCTCAGTTTCACGTACCATCGACGATGTAGCCACGTTACAAATGGTCATTGTGCTGATGTCTAAACCTTTGGCCTGAGCGCGTTTTTGCGTATCGCGTAAAGCCGCCAGGGTATCTGCGGTTTCACCGGATTGAGAAATACAGACATACAGGGTGTGGTTTACAATCACTGGCGTGCGGTAACGGAATTCACTGGCAATTTCAACCTGACAAGGCAGGCCGATTAGCTGCTCAAACCAGTATTTGGCAATCATACCGGCATGGTAGCTGGTCCCGCAAGCAATGATCTGGATCTGCTGGATCTTGGAAAAATCCTGCTCTGCACTAACCAGAAAGTCTTCACGCAGGGCATTTCCATTGAGTGCTTGGGAAATGGTTTGCTGGATGGCTTCAGGCTGCTCATAAATTTCTTTGAGCATATAGTGCTTGTATTCGCCTTTAGAGGCATTACTCACCGCAGCATCCAGTTCCTTCACCGGACGCTCAACCAGTTGACCATCCACAAACACTTCAATCGTGCTACGAGTCAAACGGGCAATATCCCCTTCTTCCAGGTAGATAAAGCGGTTGGTAATTGGCAGCAGGGCCAACTGGTCAGAACTGATAAAGTTTTCACCAATTCCAACCCCAATCACCAGTGGTGAGCCTTCACGCACCGTGATTAACTCATCCGGATGATCGGTATGAACAATACCCAGTGCATACGCGCCTTTTAGTTGTGGCACCACCTGTTTTACCGCTTCCAGTAAAATCGGGGTCGATTTCAGTGCATCATTGACCAGATGGGCAACGACTTCAGTGTCGGTCTGTGAAGTGAATACATAACCTAGAGCTTCAAGGTCATCTTTCAGCTCTTGATAGTTCTCGATAATGCCGTTATGTACCACGGCCACATTGCCGGAGATATGCGGATGGGCATTATTCTCAGTCGGCTTGCCATGTGTGGCCCAGCGGGTATGGGCAATCCCGAGCGAACCAATAATCTGTGATTCATTGACTGCATTTTCAAGGTTGGCAACCTTGCCGACACGACGTTCACGTAGAACCTGATTCTGGTTAATCAGGGCCAGGCCGGCTGAGTCATAGCCACGGTATTCAAGACGTTTCAGGCCTTCAATTAAAATATTGGTAATGCTGCGTTCCGCAATGCCACCGACGATACCACACATAATATTTCCCCTTATTTCTTGATCTTTTGCGGACGTGGATAATTTTCTTTGGCAAATTGCTTGGAACGTTCCACCGCTAAACTGTTCTCTGCCACATCACGGGTAATGGTTGAGCCTGCACCGACAGTGGCACCATTGCCAATCTGTACTGGAGCAACCAAGGAGCTGTTGGAACCAATAAAGGCATTATCTCCAATGATGGTTTTAAATTTATTGGCGCCGTCGTAGTTGCAGGTAATGGTACCGGCACCAATATTAGAACCACTGCCGATTTCGGCATCACCTAAGTAGGTGAAATGATTGGCCTTGGAACCTAGGCCAATACTTGAATTTTTGACTTCGACAAAGTTGCCAATATGTACGTCATTGGCCAGTTTCGCCCCTGGACGTAAACGTGCAAAGGGACCAATCTGTGCATCTTCACCGACAACAGCCTGATCGAATACGCTATATGGCTGTACTTTGGTACCCGCAGCAATTTTGGTATTTTTAATCACGCAGCCTGCGCCAATTTCAACCTGGTCACCGAGTTCGCAATCACCTTCGATAATCACGTTGATATCAATACGGACATCTTGGCCCGCTACCAGCTTGCCGCGTAGGTCAAAACGGTTGGGATCAATCAGATGAACACCTTGCTGCATCAGCTGCTTGGCTTGAAAAGCCTGGAATTGGCGTTCTAGGGCAGCCAGTTGTACGCGGTCATTGACGCCTTCGACTTCAAAAGCCAGTTCAGGTTCTACCGAGGCCACCTGCATGCCATCGGCCAGCGCCATCGCCACGATATCCGTCAGGTAATATTCGCCTTGTGCATTATCATTGCTTAAACGTGGCAGCCATTCATGCAATTTGGCATTGCTGACTGCATAAATCCCGGTATTGATTTCCTTAATTTGGCGCTGTGCGTCAGTCGCGTCTTTATGTTCAACAATCGCTTGAATCTGGCCATCTTTACGAACAATACGACCATAACCTGTTGCATCTGGCAAGGTTAAGGTTACCAGGCCAATGCCTGTCTCTTGGGTAGCATTCAGCAGGTTTTGTAAGGTAGCTGGCCTAATACAAGGCACATCACCCGACAGGATCAGGGAAATTCCATCCTGTGGCAAGACCGGTAACGTCATTTGTACCGCATGACCGGTACCCAGCTGTTCTGCCTGTTCCACCCATTGGATAGCTTGATCTGCAAATGCAGTTTGAACGCGATCACCGCCGTGTCCATAAATGGTAATAATATTATTAGCATTCAGCTTTTTCGCCGTGTCGATCACATGACCAAGTAAGGGGCGTCCTGCAAGAGGTTGTAATACTTTGGGTAAATGAGAGCGCATACGCGTTCCTTTACCTGCAGCAAGAATAATGACAGTCGTTGACATGTTCTCATCCTAAATGTAGCTAGGCCATGGTAAAATAAAGATAAATCAGAATACAAAGAGCTGCCCAAAGGCCGGCAATAATATCATCCAGCATGATGCCGAATCCCCCGCCGACTTGGCGGTCAATGACCCGGATTGGCCAAGGTTTCCAGACATCAAACAAACGGAACAGGGCAAAGCCAACCAGAAGCCACAGCCAGTTCATCTGCCCCATATAGAGAACGGGTAGAAACGTGATGGATTGCCCAGCAAATTCGTCCCAGACAATCCGGCCATCATCATGTACACCCATCAGCTCAGCGGTTTTGCCACAGATATAGATGCCAATCAGTGACATGATCACCATGGCAAAAAGGCTATTTAAAAAACCCAGAGAGAGCCAGAACGGCACAAATAACAGCGCAAAAGCTGAGCCAAACGTCCCCGGCGCTTTCGGTGCCAGGCCAGAACCAAAGCCCACTCCACTAAATACAATCAATCGGTCCTTCCAGGACATCGCTTTAAAATTTATTGCAGGTTTATGCAAAATGTTGATACCCATTAAATTGAAGCAAATGATCTATGCCATTTTTTTCAAAAGTTAAACCGAGTGAAGAATGAACAGTGCCGATTATACTGATCGAAACATCAATTTGTTTTTGCAATAATTTTTCATAATTTTGCGCACTTATTGTAAAGCATAATTCATAATCATCGCCACCGGCGAGCGCATATTGCCATTTTTGCTCATCACTTAAGGTGTGCAGGGCAGGGCTGAGCGGGAGCTGATCCAGTGCCAGGGTTGCACCCACTTGAGAAGCTTGAAGAATATGTCCCAGATCTTGAGCCAGGCCATCCGAAACATCAATCATGCTATGTGCCAGACCTTTTAAGGCAGCACCAAGCTGGCAGCGTGGACTCGGATAATCCAGCCGCTGCTGTAAGGGGTGGCCGGGATGATTCAGGGCAAAAGCTGCATCGCCGACGGTACCGCTGACACAGATCAGGTCACCCGGTTGGGCACCTGAGCGCGGAATAGCCTGTCCGCTATCGACCCAACCAAGTGCAGTGATGCTTATGGTCAGGTGAGGGCTCTGTGTGGTATCGCCACCAATTAAGCTCACCCCAAATTGATCGCAGCAATCATACAGACCCTGACTAAAGGCTTTGAGCCAGGCATGATCAATTTGGGGTAGGCTCAAGGCCAGCAAAATACTGTGCGGAGTGGCACCCATGGCAGCAATATCGGACAGATTAACAGCAACCGATTTCCAGCCAATCGCATGCGGGTCAGTCTCTAGGGGGAAATGTCGTCCAGCCACTGAAGTGTCGGTACAGATCACCAGTTGTTGCTGTGGAGGAGGGGTGAGCACGGCTGAGTCGTCACCGACGCCTAAATCGACAGAATTGAGATTCCGCCGATTAAAATAGCTATCAATAATCGAGAACTCAGCCATACAACAATGCGACTTAAACTAGTGGGCTTGCTGTTTTTCTGCTGTACGTAGCGTCGTGGCTAAACGGTCCAATACACCATTGATGTATTTATGGCTGTCTGCACCGCCAAAATGTTTAGCCAGTTCGATTGCTTCGTCCAAAACCACACGATACGGAATTTCCAGATGTTCTTTCAATTCGTAGGCGCCCAAACGCAGTGTAGCCAGCTCAACGCCGTCCAGTACGGTAATTTCACGATCCAGTACCGGAATTAAGAGCGCATCCAGTGCTTCATGATTGGCAACCACTTGAGTCAACAATTCATGATAATAGCTCAGATCCACTTTATGCATGGCATTTTCCACACGCGTACGTGCTTCAATCTCATGCACCGGATTGTGGCTCATCTGCCATTCATAAATTCCTTGCACAGCAAAACGACGTGCTTTACGTTTTGCTGCATAAGTTGCTTGAAGTGTTTGCGACATAGCGTTAGATAGCCTTTAACAAGTTAACCATTTCAATCGCAGTTAAAGCAGCTTCACTGCCTTTATTTCCTGCTTTTGTACCCGAGCGTTCAATCGCTTGTTCGATACTGTCCGTAGTGAGTACACCGTTAATGACCGGTAAGCCAGTGTCCAGGCCAACCACGCCCAAACCTTTGGCACATTCACCCGCCACAAAATCGAAATGAGGGGTGCTACCACGAATCACTGCGCCAAGTGCAATGATGGCATCGAAACGTTCCGAAACAGCCAGTTTTTTTGCAACTACCGGCAGTTCCCAGGCACCCGGTGCATGAACAACCGTAATATTATCCTCTGATACGCCATGACGTTTCAACGTATCAATAGCACCTTCTAACAGATGTTCAACAACAAAGCTATTAAAACGACCAACTAAAATCGCGAAACGGCCTTCGCTCGCGAGATGCAACATACCTTCAATACGGCGAATAGCCATAGGAACCTCGATTATTTCTTAAGATGTTTGTTGTGCAGTGATGTATTCCACCACTTCTAAGTTAAAGCCGGACAGGGCATTGAAACGTAATGGAGAGCTGAGCAGCTTCATTTTTTCCACGCCCAGATCACGTAAAATTTGTGCACCCACCCCAATGGTTTGATATTGCTGAGACAGTGCAGCATTGGATTTGACATTTTTCGGTGCTTTCAGGGTCTCTAAAGCCGGGCCTAAGTCCTGTAAATGGCGCTGGCCGATCCAGACCAGTACACCGCGGTCGCTGGTAGAAATCTCTTTGAGTGCTCGGTCCAGATTCCAGGTACTTTCACTGTCCGGTTTTTTGACTTTTAAAAGATCGCGGGTCGGGTTAAAACCATGTACGCGTACCGTCGTGACACCTTGTTTAGGCTCGCCTTTTACTAAGGCTAAATGAATATCCGGATTGCCGAGCTCACGGTAACGATATAAGTCAAAGCTGCCATATTCAGTCTCGATGGCTTGATGATCAATACGTTCAACCGTCTGTTCATTGGTCATACGGTAATGAATCAGGTCGGCAATGGTGCCAATTTTCAGACCATGCTTTTCGGCAAATACTTCCAGATCCGGACGGCGCGCCATGGTGCCATCTTCTTTAATAATTTCACAAATCACCGATGCGGGTTCCAGACCGGCAAGGCGGGCCAGATCACATCCTGCTTCGGTATGACCTGCGCGGTGCAATACCCCACCTGGCTGTGCCATTAAAGGGAAAATATGGCCGGGCTGTACAATATCTGTTGGCTTGGCATGTGCCGCCACCGCAGTCTGAATCGTGTGAGCACGTTCAGCGGCTGAAATGCCGGTGGTAATCCCTTCTGCTGCTTCAATAGACAGCGTGAAGTTGGTGCCATGCTGGGCACCGTTCGCATCGACCATTAACGGTAAATTCAGCTGCTGGCAACGCTCTTTACTCAACGTCAGGCAGACCAGACCACGCGCATGGGTGATCATAAAGTTGATGTCCTCCGGGCGGACATGCGTGGCAGCAATAACCAGGTCACCTTCATTTTCACGGTCTTCATCATCCATCAGGATGACCATTTTTCCTGCACGGATATCTGCGACAAGCTCTTCAACTGTATTGAGCGGCATCAATCTTCACCTTCTTCTTTGATCTTTATCAGACCGAATCATGACATTATTGCTGCATAGTCTAACGCTTTTTAAGCAATTTTGCCTATGCCTATTACTTTGTCTGTAGCGTTCATTGTTATACACAGTCTTGCAGGTGATGGAAAGTCGACTTTAAAGTAAAGCCCAGCTTTGTGCTGTATTTTTGTACAGTCACAAAGCAAGAAAAAATAAAAAATCTGGATAAAATGCCAGCTGTTAAAAATAAATTGGTTTTTATAGAATTTTCGCAGTGTTACTGTTTTAGGGTGATTGAGAACAACCTTTAAAAGTGGTCATAAAACCAGACAGCCTGACCTGCTGTTAGGAATGGTCTGACCTATTCTGGTCAGACCAAAAGAGATTTTTGTTCCAGCCATTGAAACAGTTGCTGATACACCTGCTCTCTGGCCGGTTTTTCTGAAAGTACCAGATCATGGACAGCATTTTGAATGGAACACAGCTGTACATCGCCCTGTAGCTTTTGAGCATGATCAATTATATCTTGCACCTGAAGAATTACGTCACTGCTTTGAGCAGCGTAATTAAAGCGTAAAGGATAGCGGGTTTGATGGGCATGCAGGATTAAAGTAGGCACTGTAAGATGAACTCCCTGATGAAGGTGTTTCTGAGCCTCATAAATGGCATGCACAAAACTTAAACGTACCAAGGGGTAGCTTGGTTTTTTCCATTCCAGATTGAAATTCCATTCTCCTTGATAACTGATATGCAAGCTGGGTACATACCAGCGATTGAGACGGCTTGGAAACTGCAGGTCTGGAAAGCGTTTTCCTAAACGGCTCAGTTGAGGCAATAAAATCTTTTTCTCTAGATAGCGCATGTTGAAGTCATAAAATGGACTGTTGAGCCAGAGTCCCTTGATTAGAGGATGATCGGGATGCCGGGCGGTATAAAGGGTAGTAATTAATCCACCGGTTGAATGCCCGCATAGAAGTATCTGGTCATGGCCTTCTTGGCCAATCAGCTCGAGTGCCTGATTAATTTCAGCATCATATTCAGAGAGACTGTAGACATTGTAGAGCTTCTGGTGACATAAATGGGAGCGTCCATATTTTCTTAAATCCAGAGCATAAAAATCAAAGCCTTGCTGATTAAAGCGTTCCGCCATTTCAGTTTGAAAAAAGTAATCAATAAAACCGTGGATATAAAGCACGGCCTTAGAGGTGGTTTGGGCTGCTTTTTTACGCACCAGCGTGGCAATGACCGGGCCTTCATAATCTTCAGGAAAGTTGAAAGTGGTCTGCTCATAACCCTCACCTAAAATATCAGCCTGATAGACTGGCGCCACAGCACTATTTTTCATTTTGTTATACTCATGATTTTTTAGATTATCCTTAAGGATAAGTGTGAGTTTGTCAAACTCTGCTGAAAGTTTTTTAATATAAAATCAACAACAAAAAAGCCCCAATCTTTCGATCAGGGCTTTTTAAATCTGGAGCGGGAAACGAGACTCGAACTCGCGACCCCAACCTTGGCAAGGTCACCGAGATTTATTCCATTAAATGACCTTAATTATAAGTATATGATTTGATTACTGGTATATAGTTTTTGGTGGAGTAAAATTTTGATCAATTTAGATCATTTAATGTGGTTTTGGTCACTTCATTTTAGACATTTTAGTTTATAAAAGTCACCTATGTTTTGATGCTGATTTTCGTGAGAAATAATAACAATATATAGTTTAATATAATGATTATTAATAATTTATAAATCGACTACAACATGTAGTAGCGAAGATGCTCAAAATGCACTTACTACGTAACATCAGTTAAATAAAAGTCTCCCACAAACCCAATACGGTTCACTTGGGCCTATGCAGTCTGAAATAGGTTTATAAACTTAATCTGATCTTAAGAACTTAATCTTAGCTTTGTAGAGAAAATCTCTTGAAGGATGAAACGAGTGGATCAGCGAGTAGATGTACTAAATTTTAAAAAACTATTATATCTAATGAGCGTCTTGATCTTGATTAGCCTTGGGCTATGGTGGGGAAGTAAGCTGCTCTCGAATAAAAATATAGAGGCTAAAGTAGAGAGACAGGTTTCAGAGGCTGAGAGGAGTCCTGAAGTCTCAGAGCAACAAATCTTAATTTCTTCAAAACAAATTGAGCAAGTTGGGATCAAATTACACACATTAGGTGCTTCTTCTACTAACATACAAAAACAAATTATTTTACAAGGGCAAGTACAGTGGTCACCAGAAAGCAAAGTTGTACTGACTAGTCCTGTTTCAGGAATGGTGCAGCAAGTTTTGGTACAACCCTTGGCAGAAGTTACCCGGAATCATCATGTACTTGCTGTACATAGTCCAGATTTAATTCAGATTCAAAATGAAATATTGCAGCTTCGTGCTCAACAACAATTAGCCCAGCAAAATTTAACACGTGAACGTAGCTTATATGCTGAAGGCATTATTGCCGAGAAGCGTGTGCAAGAGGCACAGAATCAAGTACAGCGTCTTAATATTGACTTAGGTGCAAAACAGCGAATGCTGCAATTTATGGGAGGAGGGCAGGTAAATAGTCTAAATTCCATTGTCTATGTTAAAAGCCCAACAAGTGGTTATATAGAAAACTTACAGGTTTCTACAGGTCAGTATGTTGAGGCTGGTACAGTATTAGGTCAACTTGTAAACGCTGATTCACCGTTACAATTGTTATTACAAGCTAATTTAGCTGACAGTAAATATGTGCATATTGGGGATGTTGTTCAGGTTGAAGGTTGTGATATTACAGGGCATATACAAAATATCGCTCCAGCACTTGTAGGGAATACACAAACTCAAAATATCATCGTACAAATGGATACCAAACATAATTGTTTGCGGGTGCAACAATTTGTCAAAGTTCATGTTCAAAGTAAGCAGCCAACAGTAATTGCAGCATGGCCAGTACCAAGTACTGCCATAACCTCACAAGATGGTAAACACATTATTTTTGTTAAAAATCAGAAGGGGTTTGAAGCTGTAACGGTTGAAGTTCTATCAGCTGATCAGCAGCAAAGTTATATTACAGCTGAAAAATTAAAACCCAAAATGCAACTTGCTATCAGTGGTGTAGAGCGTCTCAAGGCGGTGTGGTCTGGCTTTGGTGCAGAGCAAGCACCTATTAGCACTACAGAACGTTGAGGTGAGACATATGTTAAAACGTCTTATCGCCTTTTCACTTAGTCAGCGCATTTTAATATTATTGCTCACATTGGCGATCAGTGTGGCAGGCTACATTGCTTTTACGAAACTACCAATTGATGCTTTTCCTGATGTGTCAAGTACGCAAGTACAAATTGTGATGAAATCGCCCGGCATGACGCCCGAAGAGGTGGAAAGCCGTATTGTTGTACCCATTGAACAAGAAATGTTGGGAATATCTCATCAGACAGTAATGCGTTCGCAATCTAAATACGCGATTGCGATTATCACATTAGACTTTGCTGAAGGCACTGACCCTTATTGGGCTAGACAACAGGTGAATGAACGTTTAAGTAATGTGATGTCTGCATTACCAAGTAGTACGTCAGGTGGAATTGCACCCATGACGACCCCATTAGGTGAATCTTTTATGTTTACCTTACATGGGCCACTCAGTGATATGGAAAAACGAACTCTACTTGATCGGGTGGTTCGTCCACAACTTCGTAAAATTGAAGGGGTCGCCGATGTTAACGCTTTGGGGGGACTTGTTCGTACATTTGAAGTGACCCCTAATTTAGAGGCCCTGGCGGCACGAGGCTTATCTTTAACACAGCTACAACAGGCAATCGAGCTAAATAATGCCAGTGATGGTGCTGGGCGGCTTAATGAAAATGGAGAGTCATTACTGATCCGAAGCGATAGCCGCGTCAGAAACCTTGAAGAGTTAGGCGATATTATTGTTTCTAGCCATCAAGGAACATTGGTGCGGGTTAAAGATGTTGCACAGGTACATACTGGAGCACTCACACGCTATGGTGCAGTGACTGAAAATGGCCAAGGTGAGGCTGTCCAAGGTATTGTATTAACTTTAAAAGGTGCGAATGCACGTCAAGTCGTTCAACATGTTCGTGAGCATTTGTCCGACATTGAAAAAACTCTGCCACAGGGTACAACGATTGAACCATTTTATGATCGTGGTGAGTTGGTAAACCGAGCCATTCATACCGTAAGTAAAACGTTATTAGAAGCTATTGTCTTAGTCTTGATTTTACTTTTATTGTTCTTAGGAAACCTAAGGTCTGCTTTAGTGGTTGCGGCAGTTTTACCATTATCTGCACTAAGTACTTTTTTGATGATGCACCATTTTGGTTTAAGTGCCAATTTAATGTCTTTAGGTGGTTTGACGATTGCGATTGGTTTATTAGTGGATGCTGCAGTTGTAGTGGTTGAAAATATTGAAATGCAACTTGCTGAAGCAAAAGAGTCACCGCAACGTTCTTTTTTACCGCCATTAAATATGATTTACCGCGCAGTGTCTGAGGTTGCAGTACCAGTCACAGCAGGCATGATCATTATTATGTTAGTGTTTATTCCATTGGTCACGCTTGAAGGATTGGAAGGGAAGCTCTTTTCACCTGTGGCTTTAACAATTGTATTTGCTTTATCAAGTTCACTAATTTTTTCTTTGACAGTGATTCCTGTACTGTGTTCATTCTTTCTAAAACCGAAAGCACATCACACACCCTTTTTAGTAGCTAAATTAGAAACTGGTTACCGAAAACTTTTGAATCTGAGTTTAGCCCATCCTAAACAGATTTATGTCTTAGCAGGTGGTACCTTACTTCTGGCTGCATTGATTTTCCCATTCATTGGAAAGTCATTTATGCCAACCATGGATGAGGGAGATACTATTTTACAGTTAGAAAAAATCCCTTCGATTAGCTTACAAAACTCAATTGCATTAGATCTGGATATTCAAAAACGTATTTTGGAACAAGTGCCTGAAGTTGAAAGAATTGTGGCACGTACAGGTTCTGATGAATTGGGATTAGACCCTATGGGGTTAAATGAAACAGATAGTTTCATTGTGCTAAAACCACAAACGCAATGGCAAGTCAAAAATAAAGAGCAAATTTTAGAAAAAATTCGTCTTGTACTTCAAGATGTTCCTGGCGTGAACTTAACATTTAGTCAACCCATAGAGATGCGCACTTCAGAAATGTTGTCTGGAGTACGAGGAGATTTGGCTGTCAAAATTTTTGGAAGTGATTTAGACCAGCTTAATGATTTATCAAAGCAAATTGCAATAGTTCTACAAGGCATTGAAGGCAATGAAGATGTCATGACACTCGAAAATTCGGGAGTACAGTATCAAGAGCTGCGAATCCATCGTGATATGGCTATACGAAATCAATTGGACAGTCAAAATGTTCAAGCCCAACTCAAGATGCTCGTGGAAGGCAAAGAAATAGGTTCCATTATTGAACAGGGGCGCCCTGTTCCATTAATGATGAAAGGGGATCCACGTTTGGGAGAGTCGAGTTTTGAATTTTCCAATATTGCCTTGCCAATTGAGAATGCAGCTGCAGTGCCATTGTTATCTTTAGCAGAAGTGGTTAAGACTGAGGGTGTCGTAAAAATTGATCGTGAAAATGCATCACGAATGTCAGTGGTACGTGCCAACGTACGTGATCGTGATTTAGTTAGTTTTGTAGATGAAGCAAAACAATTGGTTGCAGAGAAAGTCAAGTTACCAACCGGCTACTCACTCAAATGGGGGGGGCAATTTGAAAACCAACAACGTGCGGCTGCTCGCTTAATGCTTGTTGTACCTGCTGCATTAACAATGATCTTCTTTTTACTATTTACGACTTTGGGTTCGGTGCGTCAAGCCGTATTGGTTTTCGTCAATATTCCCTTTGCGTTAGTCGGTGGAGTATTTGCATTAGCATTAACAGGTGAGTATTTATCTGTTCCTGCATCAGTTGGTTTTATTGCCTTGATGGGGATTGCTGTACTGAATGGTTTAGTGATGATTAGTTATTTTAATCAACTGATTTCTCGTGGTGTTGCAATTGAGGAAGTTGTTCGTGAAGGTGCTATGCGCCGTTTACGTCCAGTCATGATGACCGCGAGTATTGCAGCTTTAGGTTTGATCCCATTGTTATTTACTACTGGCCCTGGTGCCGAGATTCAACGTCCATTGGCGATAGTTGTGATTGGAGGGCTTATTTCTTGTACTTTGCTGACTCTGATTTTACTTCCTAACTTGTTTAAAAAATTTGGTTTAGCGCGAGATCATCATGTCTGAAATATGCCAACTCTCTATTAACGTGTCCTCTGATATTGCTGAAGAACTTATGGAGCATTTGTGGTTAATTCCTGAGTTGATTTCAGGGTGTACTTGTGTCAACGCACAAGGGTTTGGTAATCGCCAACATTATCGTAATGTTCAGGAAAAAATTCGCGGAGCAACTGAACGGAATCTTATATTGCTGATTGTACAACACGAATCTGTATCATTGGTTTTGGCGCATATTCAGCAAAAATTTAAATCAAGTGATTGTTTTTATTGGGTCATACCTACATTAATTTCTGGTTATATGAGCCAAGGAGCACTTGACTAATGACATTAAATATCAAATTTAAATCAACACTTCTAGGCCAAATTTGGTATCTGTTTGGGTTGGGCTATTGTTTTACAGTGGCTTCGACAGCAATTGCAAAACCTCAACTTGAAGCTGCTTTGCCACCACTTGAAGCAGTACAACAGAGTCTAGTAGAACATCCGAATGTGCGTGCTGCAATATCAGAGCAAGATTATGCAGACTTTGCCCGACAAGGATTAAAAGTAGGGCAAAATCCGTGGACTGTTACAGCCGGTATGCAAGTACGTAAGACGGATACACAACTAGAGCGAAAACAAGCCAATAGTTATGAACCTAGTTTGGGGATAGAAAAACAAATACGTTTGCCTAATAAATACCGGCTAGATCAAGATCTAGCACAACGTATTTCAAGTATTGCAGAACTGAAGTATGAGAATGCTCAACATCAAGCATCTAAAATGTTGTTAAATAGTTGGTTTGCTTATATGCGAAGCACATTGCATTTGAAGCGACTGCAAGAACAGCTGGATCAAATTCAGCAATTTATCCAAGTGACTGAACAACGTATTCGAGCAGGAGATGCACCACGACTTGAGCTAATGCTCTTGAAGAATGAGTACCAACAACTTGAGGAACAATATATGCAAGCTAAAGCTGCATATATTCAAGCTCAGCAATTGTTGGCCCGCGATTATAGAGGAAAGATCCCTGAACAGTGGAGCAGCGATGTTATACAGCCTAGCCCTATACAGTATAGTCAAGCAGAGTGGGTACAGAAAATTTTGTCAGTTAATCATGAGTTAGCACTCGTAAGGATGCAAGCTACACAGCAATACGCAGTATTAAAAAGAGAGCAGCTTAATAGACTGCCAGATCCTACGATTGGTTTTGGTTACAGTAGGGAGCAATCGGGAGAGGAGAATTTATTAGGGGTTAGTGTTTCAATTCCTTTGACTGCGCGACAAGTCGGTATTGCTTCAGGAATGGCAGCGGCAGAAGCAAAAAAAGCGGATTTGGAGGTATTGCGTGTAGAAAAACGTCTGCGTCAAGAAATACAGGGGTGGGTGATTCAAATGGAGTCAGCGACTGTACGGAATACGAAGGCGCAAGAAAACTTACAACTGTTGCAACAACAACATCACTTGATGCAAAAAGCGTATAAATTAGGTGAGTTGAATCTCAATGAGCTTTTGTTGCATTCGCAGCAATTGATTGAAGCACGTAGCCGAGTCGATCAAGCTAAAGTAGATTATGCAGAAAGTATGAGTTCCTTATTACTTGATTCTCATCAATTGTGGCCTTTACATGAGATGGATAGAATTTAACAGTAATATTTACGAGCATAGTAGGGATTATAAATTTGCGCTGTAGTTTGGTAAGCAAGAGAAAAAGGTGTTATGAGAGTTCTATTGGTAGAAGATGATTGCTTGTTGGCAAAAGCAACTGCACGTGGTCTAGATCAAATGGGCTTTGTAGTTGACATTGCGAGCACAGCAGAGCAAGCGTACCATTTTTTAGTGAGTTATCATTATCACTTTATTCTACTAGACTTAGGTTTGCCTGATCGAAATGGGATTGAAATTTTAAAATCACTACGTCGCAAAAAGAATCAAGTTGGAATTATTATTCTGACTGCTCAAGATCAAGTTGATGATCGTATTACAGGTCTAGAGGCAGGAGCTGATGATTTTGTTGTTAAACCTTATGATTTACATGAGGTCGTAGCAAGGATTCATGCTGTATTACGCCGAATTTCAGGAGAGGTAGGGGACCTAATTCAGGTTGGAAATATTAGTATTAACAAAGCGAGTAAACAAGTACTGTTAAATCAAGTCGAAATTGAGTTGACACATAAAGAGTTTCATTTATTGGAGTTATTTACTCTCAATCGTGGTCGTGTAATTTCGCGTGAAAATATAGAAAATTCATTTTATGCTTATGACGTTGATGTGAGTAGTAATGTTGTACAAGTCTATATTCATAACTTGCGTCGGAAATTAGGTAAAAATATTATCCGTACAGTACAAGGTTTTGGATATATCATGGATGAACAGCATTAAATGGCTGATCCAATTCGCAGCTATTCATTAACCCAGCGCTTATCTATAATTTTACTGGCAATTACCACTAGCGTTTGGTTGGGTAGTTTAGGAAGTATTTATTGGGGAATGCAAAACACTGCCAATAATATTTTTGATAAGTCATTGGCAGAAACTGCTCATGCTTTATTGTCTACGACTCTAAGTACCCTAGATGGAAAAGTACCGCAGCATACAGTGATTGAAAAAGCTAAGGGTGAGCATTATGACCAAATTGTATTTCAAATTTGGCATCGTGATGGACAATTAATTTATCGTTCTATTGGTGTGGAAACACAGCCATTTGTTCAGCAAGATAATTTTGGTTGGATTAAACTGAATAATAATACTTATCGTAGTTATTCTGTTTGGGATAGTACGCATACAATACAGGTACAAATTGCGCAGGTTTGGACAATTCGAAAAGATATTCAGCAAGATATGTTGCTGTTTTTGATTTTGGTTTCAATCATATTTTTGCCATTATTATTATGGTTGATTATTTGCACGATCCGTCGTCATTTATTGGCTGTATATAGCATTAGTCAAAACTTAGAAAAACAATCCATTGAACATTTAAATCCAATTAAGCCAGTTGTACCGAAAGAAATAGAACCTTTAGTGAGCTCTTTAAATACCTTACTTAGTGAGATTGCTGAAAGTATGCAACGTGAAAAACGTTTTACCTCAAATGCCGCTCATGAACTCCGTACACCATTAGCTGCTATACGCTTACATGCCCAAGTACTTCAAAATGCACGTTCCAATGAGGAGTCTAAGGAAGCTGCACAGGACATTATTACAGGAGTAGACAAAGCATCAAGAATGATTACTCAGTTGCTTACATTAGCGAGGCTTGAACCGAATGCCACACAAAACAAAAGCAATATTGATTTGGTAGATATTGTTAAAGGTACAGTTGAAATGATGGGTATTCAGTTCAGAAAAGCAGGTGTAGACTTACAATTGCATCTCACCTCAGTGTGCGTTTGGGGGCAGTCAGATCAGTTGGAAATTATGTTGAGAAATATACTCGAAAATGCCATTCTTTATCGTAGTTCAATACATAAACCCATTATTAAAGTCAGTTGTGGAAGTATTGGAAATGGTAGTTTTATACAGGTTGAAGATAACGGCATAGGTCTAGATGAAGCACAAATCCCATTTATATTTCAGCGTTTTTATAGAATAAATCAAGCCAGTTCTGTAGTAGGAAGTGGTCTGGGATTATCTATTGTGAAGCAGATTATTGACTCTCATTTAGGCAAGATTACTTTACAACGTGCAAATGCAGTTGGAGGATTGATTGTCAGAATTGAATTTTTCAAAAAATTGAATATTTATTAAAACGATAGTCAAAAAAATAGATTTTATCATATTGATTTATAAATTTAATTTAAATGCTGGCGTATATCGTTGTCCACTCATAATGTTCTCTCCTATGCAAAAAGAATAGACGAAATTTGTCTAGGAGAATGGTGGCAGTCCAGGGCCTGGTTCAAGCATGACTTGAGTAATACTCGGGCTGTGCTCATGATTTGCTTGAGCATTACTTGCGGATTTTCCCCAACGTGCTTGGGCTGCATTTTTGGTTTTATCAGATTTGATTTGAAATCAAAATATGTATAAGTTTTTGTAGCTCTCAGATTATTTTAAGTCATTTTTAAGATTCAAATTTTAGGCTAAAGCATATTAAAGTCTTTGAACTAAAAAAAATGCTTAAGCTGCCTTCTTTTCCCGGTCTACGCCAGATCAAACCCATCAGCCTTGCACGCTTCAACCTGTTACTCGCCATTTGGCTGGGACTGGTCTTAAACTTTGCTTTCTATCAGAAAATCCATCAACTGACGCCTTATACCAACCTCAAGGCAGACGCATTATTGGCGGCTACAGTCCTGGTAGTTATCGGCTTGTACAATCTGGTCTTGCAGTGGCTGAACTGGAAATGGAATGCCAAGATACTGGCCAGTGTGCTGATCATTCTGGGCGGTTTTAGTGCTTATTTTGTCAATAGTCTGGGGGTTGTTATTACGCCGGACCAGATCCAGAATATGCTGCAGACCGATGCCCGGGAAGTCCGTGATCTCTGGTCAATACGGCTGGTGATCTGGACGCTGGTCTTTGTGATTTTTCCTTTGTGTATCGTCTGGATGCTGAACATTCAGCCTGCATCTTTCGGGCGTCAATTGTTGCATAAAAGCCTGAGCAGTCTGCTTTCGGCCGTATTGATTCTAGGACTGTTATTCTGTTTTTATGTCGATTATGCAGCCATCTTCCGCGAGCACCGCGATCTGAAGGGCATGATTTCCCCGCAAAATAGTATTGCATCCACCGTATCCTACTATAAAAAGAAAGCACCTAAAGCCAATTTGCCTTTGATTCCTTATGGTGAAGATGCCCATCTGCTGCAGCAGGCTCAAATACAGAAACAACCCAAATTGATGGTGCTGGTGGTTGGGGAGACTGCACGTGCCGAGAGTTTTGCTTTAAATGGTTATGCACGCAATACCAATCCTGAACTGAGCAAGTTACCGATAATTAATTTCAATCAAGTCAGTTCTTGCGGAACTGCCACAGCTGTTTCAGTACCGTGTATGTTTTCAGGGATGACACGTCAAAACTATAATGAACAGTTGGCTAGCCACCGAGAAGGTTTGCTGGATATTGCTCAGCGGGCCGGTTATCAGGTGACCTGGATTGATAATAATTCGGGCTGTAAAGGTGCCTGTGACCGCGTACAAAAATACCAGATTCCAGCCCAACTGAAACAGAGATGGTGTGATGCTGGTGGTGAATGTTTTGATGAAATCCTGGTGGATAGCCTGAAAGATTATCTGGCGCATCTGGATAAAAACAACTCGAAACCGCAGTTAATTGTACTGCATCAGATGGGCAGTCATGGCCCCGCATATTTCAAGCGCTCCAAAGCACCATATCAGCCATTTCAACCGACCTGTAATACCAATGCCATTCAGGGCTGCAGTACAGAAGAATTAAAGAATAGCTATGATAATTCGATTGTATATACAGACCATGTTCTTGCCGAGATCATTGAAACTTTAAAGCAACAGACTCAATATCAAACCGGTTTCTGGTATCTGTCTGATCATGGAGAATCTACCGGAGAGCACGGTTTATACCTGCATGGTGCTCCTTATAGCATGGCGCCCACGCAGCAAACCCATATCCCAATGCTGATGTGGTTTTCTGATACCTGGCAACAGTATAATGCCCTGCAGCTAAACTGTTTAAAAACACAGACCGGACAGGCACGCAGTCACGATCATCTTTTCCCCAGCTTATTAAGTATGCTGGATATAAAAACGCAAGTGATTGAAGCTAAAAATGATATGCTTGCACAATGCTCATCATCATTAAAAAACAGAGCTTGAAATGCATAAAATACTGATTATTGAAGATGACTTTATGATTGCCGAGTCGACTGAAACATTGCTTAAACTGCATCAGTTTGAGGTGTACTGGGTCAATAATGGGATTGAGGGTTTAAAACAATTACAGCAGCAGGTCTACGATATTGTGCTGCTCGATTTAGGTTTGCCAATGATGGATGGCATGTTGGTGCTAAAAAATATCCGGCAGAAGTTTCCGAATTTACCGGTATTGATTATCTCTGCCCGGGATCAATTACAAAACCGGGTAGATGGGCTGAATCAGGGAGCTGATGACTACTTGATTAAACCCTATGAGTTTGACGAACTGCTGGCCCGTATTCATGCCTTAATCCGACGTGCCGGCTTAAAAAATACTGTGACAGATATGAATAAGAAATTATCACACAGTGGGCTGGAACTGGACCTGGAACAGCACATCGTATGCTTTAATGGTGAACCGATCGAGTTGTCTAATCGGGAATGGTCTATTCTCACTGCACTCCTCATGCATCCTAGCAAAATTTTTTCTAAAAACGATTTAGAAGACAAACTTTATGATTTCGATAGTGATGTAAGTAGTAATACTGTGGAAGTCTATATTCATCATCTGCGCGCCAAATTAGGAAAAGACTTTATACGGACGATCCGTGGTCTAGGATATCGCTTAGGATAGAGCATGAAGCCAAAACGTTATTCCTTACAAAAACGTCTAATTATTTATATTTCATTGTTTAGCGTGGTATTGGGCTGTGTACTAATCTTTGCAGCATACCGGATTGCACTTGAAGAAATTAATGAAGTCTTGGACAAACAGATGCAAAGTCTCGCAGAGCGCATTGCAGAAAATCGTCCAGAACCGCTACAAAGCAAGATCGATTTAGAAAAACAGTATAGTGAGGAAGATTTATTTGTAGATATCTGGTCTTATACACATACTACATTACATCCACAGGATGTTTTGGTTGCATCGGTCAAGAAAGCAGGATTCTATACGCATCAGACCCCTTACGGGACTTGGCTAACTTATATTATTCCTGGAGACCAATTGCAGATCCAAGTGAGCCAGCAAAAAAATGTCCGGCAAGAATTAGCATTGGAACTCGCAGCGAACATGTTTCTCCCTTATGTACTATTTCTTCCTTTTGCTATATTCGGTTTAAGCTGGGTAATTCGGAGAAATTTTCAGCCTCTTAATGATTTTAAAACAGAATTGGCCAGCCGTAAGGCTCAAGAATTAAAGCCGATCGCAATGAAAGATTATCCCTTGGAGCTGGAACCGACCATTCAGGAAATGAATTACCTGTTTGGCCGTATTTCCCTATCACAACAAGAGCAGCGCCAATTTGTAGCAGACTCTGCACATGAACTACGTACACCACTGACAGCTTTGAATTTACAGTTGCAGATATTATTACAGCAATTTCCACAAAGTGATGCCTTGCACAACTTGAGTCAGGGCGTCTTGAGGATGCAACATCTGGTAAATCAGCTATTAAGTCTGGCCAAACAGGAAGTCACAGATGGTTTAACTGAGCCTGTACAATCCCTGTCTCTGAATCAAATGACAGTCGCCTGCATTGAGCAATTGATCCAACTGGCACTACAGAAAGAAATTGATTTAGGGGTGGAGCAGCAACAGGAACTGTTGATTCACGGCCAAGCTTCGGCCTTGCATTCAATTATTTATAACCTGATCGATAATGCGATTAAATATAGTCCGAAGGATGGCGTAATTAACGTATCGATTTTCCAGCAAGGCCAGCAGGCAGTTTTACAGATCGAAGATAGCGGAACCGGGATTGATACTGCTCAATTCAATCAGATTCGGCAACGCTTCTACCGGATACATAATTATGCAGAAATTGGCAGTGGTTTGGGTTTGTCCATTGTAGATAAAGCCACCGAACGCTTGGGTGGAACACTAGAATTTTCCCGAAGTCTCAATCTGGGTGGCCTTTGTGTACAGGTCAAGTTTCCTTTAGCCAAAGCCTAAGGGGATAGGCTTAGGGCTATTTGGGCGTTGAGGCTGCTTGATTAAACGCGCTAAGGAACAGTTTTTTCTATCTCTAATTTGTGACTAAATAGCGCATAGCCGATAACATTCAGACACCAGATAATCCAGCCAGTCCAAAGGTTATGACTCAGGAAATGCGCTCCACGCATCATTTGTGCCCAGCCCATGGCTAACCCTAAAATTACCGCAGCGATCAGAAAGAAATAAGCCCGCTTGGGGTTAGACATGCGATAAACAAAATAGCCAGCCATTAAGGAAAAACCGCTAGAGGCATGCCCTCCAGGAAAACAGTGGCCAGCAGTAGCACTAAAATCCCATAAAATACCATCATAAGTAGGAATAACCATATTCCAGGGACAGGCATGGGCTGACTGGGATTTTAAAATTCCGATCGAGGCTGTGGTCACTGCTACCATGCTAAAGAAATAGCCAAATTCCCAGCGCCGCGTATGCCAGTTCTGCCATTTTAGTGAGACCTGCCAGCCTAGAAATAATAGGATATACACCAGAATCAGCATGTCTTTAACATAACGATGATTAAGTTCTGCCAGCGCCCAATTTTGCCGAAGGGGAAATTGTCCCTGACCATCGATAAAGGGATAGATAAGCTGTAAATCAAGCACTCCTCCAATATCAAAGAAGTTCAAAAGAACCAAAAAACTGAAACTCAGTAGTAATATTTGATTTAGTAAAAAACGAGATCGCTCTGACAACATTTTAAATATTCCATTCTTGTCGTTGTAGCAAAAATGAGGTCACAATGAATGACCGATTAAAATGATGCCCCAAGTTACGGTAATTAAACTGAGTGCGACAAACTGAGCGGCACTGCCCATATCCTTAGCATTTTTGGATAACTCATGCTGTTCTATGGAAATACGATCCACTACTGCCTCAATTGCTGAGTTAATCAGTTCAACAATCAGTGCTAGCAGGCACACAGCCACCATGAGTGCTTGCTCAGCTAGACTCTCGGATATCCAAAAACTAAGAGGAATCAAAATCAGGTTAATTAGCACGATCTGCCGAAAGGCAGCTTCAGTTCGGAAGGCTGTTTTAAGACCGGCCGCGGAATAACGGGTAGCATTGAAAATACGTTGTATTCCGGAAGTGCCTTTATAGAGTGAACGATCAGGGGACATAGAAGTGATTCAGTTAAGACGAGATTTGATTAATTTAAGTTCTTAACCTTAAAACTCTCTTAAAAATGGATGTCGATTTGATCCGCATTTATCTAATCAGATTTATGATCTAGATGTGTATTTCAATCAGCTTTCATATAAAAAATTAATTTGAATGGATTGGGGAGAATTCACCTTTTGAATGTTTGTGTAAAAAAGCTGTTTATTTATTTGTCATATTCTGAAAATATTTCTTCAATTTCATCCCACTGTGGCAATTTACAATTTTTTTTATTCACTTCGAATTGTAAACCAACACCATCAAGCACACGTTCAAATATGTCAAATGAACCTGTAAAACGGCCATTTTCCATCTCTGAAATTGTTGTTTTATTGACTTTAGTTTTTTCTGCAAGACTTTTCTGTGTGTGGCCCAATCCTTTTCTGGCCAAACGTATTTTTTTACCTATTTCACCTCGTGTAGCCATTTTTTGCTCCCCAAATTTGTTAGCTATATAGCAAACTTTTAACTAATAATAGTTAATGTTCGCTATATAGCAAACTTTTATAATGATTCTTGAATGGCTAAATTGAACTTATAAGATTCAATTTAGCCTCGAATTAAGTTAATAGAATCCATATATGTATGGCAGTTATCAATAATGAGGCAGTTGTATACCTCTTGAGAAGAGGAACTTCTTATACCTTAAATTTAAATTATTAGACAAACAATGACTTTTTTTGTGTGTAATAAGGCCTTGTATATCTTAATATTTACCCTGAAGCCGAAGCCCTTCGACTACGTTTAATATAGTAATTAATCCCTGAGTAGTCTGAATCTGTTCTATTGGAATGCCTTTGGTTAACTTATTTGGTGCCTTCATAAAATGCAGCATCCATTTAGCCTCTCCACCTGTTAAAGCATCTAGTGATATTGCAATACGAATTAAAATAATTGCGAGCTCTCCCTGACTTGAATCAGGATCTAACTCAAGCGAATTTAAAGTTTCTATTGAATCTAAATTGAGAATGATAGCAAGCTGGCCCTGTGTCAAACCAAGTTGATTTGCAGATGATAAAACAGCTTTAGCTAATACCTTTTTTTGTTTTGCAATTTTTTCTGGTGTTTTATGCATGACTGATCTCTGTTTCAGACGTTGCTGATATCTAGAGTTTATACTATTTGATTATCGTTTCTCAGAGTTCAAATTTTTATTACAAACAGCTTAAAGATGAGAAACTATCATGAGATACATCAGTAGTTTGAATACCCCAAGTGCTTTTGCATCTTTATACTTGAAAGAGAACTTAATTCGCTCTTCATCCTCATTCAGGCTGAAATTTTCTGCCCGTAATGTTAAATCCTGTAATGTCTTTTTGAGCTCTGTCTTGCTCTGCTGAGAGAGTTCTAAATGAAGATATTTTTTTGGAAATAAGCTATGAATAAAAGAAAGAAGTTTCTTCAGTTGCCGTTTTTCATTCAGTTCAAAAATTAACTGGGCTGAATTGGGCTGAACTTTTTCAAGATAAATTGAGTAGATCGTATTGAGCTGTTTTTTGTATTTACTTTGTACATTTGCATAACGCTCCTGAACATGGTGAATGACCTTTTTTTCCTCCTGATTGGTCGGCAACATGGTAACTAATGCAGCAGGAGTTTTCCTTAAAAAATCTGTGGTAAATAACCTCGATGATTTTTTTTGGTTTACATAGGAGGTTTTCAAATGCAGAGCTCTGGCACGTAATTTTTGCGCGATTTGCAAAGGAATAGCTTCAGGTAACAAAAGGTCTTGTTCTTTTTCTACTGCAAGAATGTGATGCAATAGTTCAAAAGTCATTTCGGAATCATGTGCTCCCAAGATCAGTGGGTCAGTGGAACTCTGGTGCCCTGGTTGATATTGATGATCATGTTGCTTGTAACGGTCTTTAGTAAGTTGATCAAATAAGAACGGTCTTATTGCACGTTGTTGAACAGGATATTTAACAGCAGCATCATGTTTTAGAATATTAAAATAGGCTTCTTTAGGAAGCAGGCTTTGTATTTGATTAAGCTGATAACTGATTGCCAGATGCATTAAATGCAGATAGCTAGAACAGGTTGTTTCAGGTGTCAGATGCCCGGCAAAATGTGAAAGAGCATACCAGGTCTGTTGAGTATTTCTGATCCGTAGCAAGGCAGAACGAATGCGTATTTGCTCATTTGGCGTATAGTCTGTAAATGCATCAGCAAGCGGTGAGTGTTTTAAAATCAGATAGAGATGATTAAATGCTGAATGACGCAGACTATGATAAGTAAAATTGTGCTCTCCAAAAGTTGACTGGATCAATTGTTTCAACAGAGCATTGACTTCATTTTCATGAGTTTCTTCCAACGACTGTTTGAAAAATAGCGGTTGTGTAACTGATTTTCCTTGTTCTTTTAGCAAGCGTTTTCTATTCTGACTATATGCTTTAAATGTATGTAATTCGTCGGCTTTAAGGAGATGATGCAGGGGAATCTTGCGGTAAGCTGAGTAGCTTTTTTGATTTTTATTGCGATTGTTTCGAACAGTGAGTATCACAGCATCTTCACTAATAAATAGATCACGTACGAAGATATTCAATGTTTCATTGATCCGTAGTCCGACTCTGAACCCCAGAATAAAAATCAGTTTAAATATATTTTTATCCTGAATCGAGATATCTTGAGTATTTTCGAGCTGCTCTAGCATGTGGTGAAAAATATGGGGCGAGATCAATGCGGTTCTGCAGATTTTTACCTGGATTAAATTATCCAGATCGATAGTGGGTGCGTTAAAGAATAAGGTTTGTTTGTGATGAAACTCCTGTAGACGTTTTTGTAAAGTCGCTCTAGTTGTTTCTTTCTTTAATAAAAGCATTTCTCCATACAGATCTTCAAAATCAGCATCTGAAAATGATGAAATATCTTTGTCTTGTGTTGCCTGCAGCCAAAGGACTGCAAACTGTGAAAACATGGTCCTCAGAGAACTTTGCTTGAGCGGCTGAAAATCTGCACGTATAAGCTTGCGCTTAAATCGTTCCTGCTGCTGAATAATATGATTGAGAAGGTCCAGTTGAGGCTCCGTTAATTTTGAGCGTAGAATGCTCCACAGCAGCAAACGTTCCAAGGCTGGAGATTGTTCTCTGGCATATAATTCTATGAGTTGATCGCTATAGTTTTTTGCACGAATAGCTTGACGTATTTCTACTAAAATATCAGCTACATCTAATGCAATAGTGACTGTAGATTGGTCCTGAGGGTTTTTATAAACTTCCTGAATCGTATGGGTAGGTGTGGGTTCAGGCTGAATAAAATAAGCTGCTAATTGTTTTTCGAGAGGACTGGAACTGTAAATTTCATTTTTTAAGATACAAATGGACATTTGATCCAGTCCGCTGTTTTTCAGGAACTGTGTATAGTAAAAACCGTATTTTAACAGGTCTTTACAACGCACCTTTTCCTCAGGAAAGGATTCGTTGATGCAAGTGTTGATCAATTGTTCTGCGTCATCAATATCTGAAAATAAATCAAATTTTTGATGTTTTAGTCTGTAGATCCAGCATTTCACAATATCGTGCAGCACAAATGTTTTGGTATAGCTGACTGAAAACTCAGGGTTATTAATACGCTGATTACCGAAATTTGGATTTGGGATCTCTAGCGAAACAACATGATTCGAGTCTAAGAAGCTTTGAAATTTCCTTGTTTTTAAAATGATTTTTAAAAACTTTTGTAGTTCGTTCTCATTATAAATGCCATTGAATAATATTGTGCTGATCAAACAAAAAGCGAGGGATTGAGTTGGACTGAAGTCATTATGTTCTGTCCAGTGAGCAATCACATTCTGGGCAAATTGAGTAATTTTTTTACCATGTTTTAAGGTTTCAATATTTTGCTGTGGTAGAGTTCTCTCATGTCTCACAGGAGTGGCGGGCACCGGATAGTTTTGATTCGATAAGCGGTTAAAGCGCTTAATATATTTAGCAAACTCTATACGTGCCATCTGATAGCTACGGATATTTGACTTACAGTGTTCTAAAAGCTGATTATCAACTTGGCGACAAATTTCCGAATAGTTTTCAGGTGTCAGCTCTATACATTTCTCACTAAACAATTTCAGAAGAAATGCTTTGTTTTTTCTATGCTTTTTTATTCTTTTGAGGGAGTGTGGATGTCTGCTCATTTAATCATGATCCCGTTGAATGTCGACATACTTTTAAGCTCTAATATTTCAATTAGCTTGTCTTGTGCTGTTCTAATTTGATCGTAATCAGTCGCCTGAAAAGCTGAATAGCGGTCAAACAGTCCTTGCATTGCTTCGTCGTGACCAAAGATGCCCTTAACTATGTCTTCATTGCAGTATTGGGCAAAAAAATAACGAGCAAAGTGGCGGGTCCAATTGCGCTGAAGAGCTATTTCTGTACAGTATTTTTGAATATCAGAAAGTTCTAAATTTCGGATATATCCTTGTGGATCGTAAAATAATAGAAAGGGGCGCTCACCCTCGAAGACCTCATGGATTGCTTGTACTTGTTCATTGGACAGATAGGCCTTTGTGAGGTGGAGAAAGTGTTTTAAATATTTTAGGTAATGCTGTATTTCATCACGAAGATAATCGTTAAATGGTAGATATCGTCCAATGGTGCCCGAATAACGCTGCTCTTTATCTGCAACAGCCATCAATTGATTATCGAGATCAAGATAATCGAGATTCGGGGGAAAGGCTTCATTTGGTCGGGCAGATGTCATAATCATGCAAACGTACCATAGCCAAATTGAATAATATTTCAGTGTTTTGAAAGGGTTAGGATTGCCCCGAACTTGCTGGTCAAGCTGTTTAAAAAAGGATTTAACCAGAGGCAGGTCTGGCGTTTGCTGACTACCGAAAGTAAGAGGGGATTTAAATTCTTCGATATAACTAGTGTCGAGCTGCGGGCAAACCAGATAAAGTGTTTGGCTATAAATATCGAGGATATCAACAATTTTCATTGAATAGTAATGGCCTGGGGTGTAGCTATTAACGTTTTCTCCACTAAGTAATTTACTTTCCAATTCATATCCGAGTGTATTCAACGTGATATCGCTGATTAAACGAGGAAGGTTTCGAGCTGTTAAATGAAAAGTAAGGCCGTCACTGATTCTACGTAAATATTCTTGTACATCTGAAGCAATATCATCTTTATCCCACTTTTTTAGTTGAAAAATCTGATCAAAATAAACTTTGGGTAAGGGGATGGTAAAAGAATTTCCTATATTCAGCATATATTCTTTTAATAAAGCATCTTTAAATTTAGAGTTATCAAAACTTTGCCGAAAATAGAAGTTTTCAGGGCTAAAAGTAATTTCTTTTCTTTTTGAACTCAGACGGAAATTTTTCCGAAATACTAATAGCTCTTCATAGTATGTCAAACTGAGTACTGAAAATAAAAGTAAGGCATGAATTGGAGAGGTTTCTGCCTGTTCAAACAAAATTCGTATAATATGCTGTGCGGTAGGCAAATCAAAGACACGAGGATTTGACTTGCTCATTAACTGATTTTTGTTTTGATGCAGAACTTTGTTCTTGAGATTATTGACCTGAGCTGTAATTGAGTATTGCTCAAGAGGATTAAATTCAAAATTATGATCTTCAAATTTTTCTATAGTTTTATCTTCGCGTGGTTGTTTGGCTGTACCTTGTTCAAAATGAGTCTGATGCGTTTGTTCATCATCGAGAGATATTCTTGATGTCTTTTGAACATCAGTTTGAGGAGGTTCTTTGGCGCCTGAACTGCTTTGGCGATTTCGTTTTAAACGTTCAGACTGAGTAAAGACATATTGATAGATGACACGTAGATTTGCCAGCTGGCCAATTTGTTTTTCATCTAATTTTGGTGTGGAGCGGTTAAGTAACTCTCTATTCTCAATTTCTGCTTGATTTAGAAATGCAAGCAGATCTTTTAACTCTATAGGAAGAGGAGCTAAGAAATTGTAAAGCCAATAGTATTCTTGCTTTGTACTAGCTAAACGAAAACGTCTACAAAGGTTAGCTACAGTGGCTGCATGTTCTTTGTTATTGAGCGATTCAATGCATTGAGTATTAAAAATAGCCCATTTTAGTGCAGTTGTTTGATATGCTGATGGGGTGTTGATGAGTGCAATAAGGTAATGAGCTAGAGGATACTCACTGATTGATGTATCAGCAAGATCTTGTTTTATGATGTTATCAAGTTGAATTATTTCAGTGTGCTGAATGAAGTCATTGAGCTTAAGGGAATCACTATAATTTTTCAGCTTTGCTTCTGCCAATACTTGGTAGAACTTTCGAAACGGCTCAAGCTTTAATTCTTGAGTATCTTCTAAATAACTATATCCATTCATGATGAAATTCCCGCCAGAATTTTTTCTAATGAAATTGGACCTGCATAATCTGAAATAGAACTTATCGGGCTTTGGGATTTGGATAGTCCTGATAATTCTCGCAGTTGGTTGATAGTTAAAATTTTATGACCGAAAACTTCTTGAAGATGGTCAGGTCGGTATTGTTCATTCAGCCAGTATGCAATGATATCTAAGCCCTGAATTGAGTGATGCAAACCAGAACTGAGTAAGTTTCTTACTTCGTTTAGAGCCTGAATGATGGATTCATATGAATTATTTTTCTCGTAAGCTTTAAACTTAAATTGAGTTTTATTCTTATTGTAAAAATAAGCATAGATCCAGCTGAAATGGCTACTAAAAAAATAGTGATCTGGTTTATCAGTTGTAAGGAGAGGGATATCTATATTTTGTTTAAAAGTGAAATCCAAATGATAGTTTTGCTGTTTCTCATTAAGCTGAAAAAATAAAGCTATCCAGATTTGATAAGCATGCATACATTTGGGATAACACATTAATTGCAGATTTTTTGCAGATACGCGGCAATTTGGTACGTTTTTCTTTTTTCCAGACATACAGTGATACTTCCCCATATTTGTGCCAAATGGCTGAAAATAAAAAATAATATTCATATAATTTTCAATAGTGATGCAATGGCTAAAAATACCATATATGGTGTTTGTGAATTATTAAAATCACTATATATAGTTTTTATTGTTTTTAGAATTGGGATTAAAATAAAAAATAAGTAAGTTTTTGCTAAGTATATAGACAAATTTAACTTGATTGATATCGGGAGCCGTATATGGAAATTAAACAACTGAAACAGGTAGAAGTCGTTACAGATGTTGTATGTGATGTATGCAACCAATCAACGAAACTGGAGTTTGGAACTTTATCGGCACATTGGGGCTATGGTTCTAAGCATGACGGGGAAAGATATGAATTGCAGTTATGTGAGAAATGTTTTTTTTATGCACTTGCGACATTAAAAAAAGAGCGAGCAGATGAGTTTATGTTTGATGAAAACTTTGACCCTTCAACCCTAGATGGGTTTGGGTTGAAGTGAACCTATCATCGCGACAGGTTCTAAGAATCCAGAAAATACTGATTCATATCCACGCTAGCAGCTTCATTTTTAATGGCGAGTAAGGGATTCAGGAAAAATATTTTTCTTTGCTTCGAGGTCACTGAGTTCGGAAAATGCTTGAATACCGCCTGCGGCTTTAATTCCATCTAAAGCGACAGATAGAGCTTTCTGATCTGACAGGAATGTTTCATCCCATACGGTAGAAGTACCACTTTGGCTCACCACTTCCAGTGTCCAATCACTATCAGGTAATCGATAAATTAGAATTTCAATTTGCTCATTATCCTCTTGTAAAACTTGAGATAAGGGAGAGTCGATTAAATCATTTTCATCATAATCCAGAGTATTGTCATTATCAGACATTAGCGGCAGCCTTTATTGTATTTAACATCCGTCCATAGTAATGAATGAATTAAATTTTGCCTAGCGGAATGAATGTTATGGGTACAAAGGACGGCTAATTCTAAAAAATAATAGCCCCGACAATAAAACAAAATAATCCAAAAATTACCCAAATCCAGACATTCGATTTGGGTTTCTCAGTATGTGATGTATAGAGTGGTTGTTGTTCCTGAGCAGGATTCTCTTGGTTGCCAGCTCTGTTCTTATAGGGTTGGTACTTGGAATAGGATAGGCCTGTGCCTGGAATACCAACGCTGGTTCGGGTGCCTTTTTTGCCAATATTTAAAGAAGTACCAGGTTTGCCAATGCTTGCACTGCTGATGCCTTTATGCGTCAGATTGATTTTTAATCCAGGTAATATTTTAATACTCTTGCGAAATCTGAAGCCCATATTTTTTCCATTTACAAGAACCAGTTTGGTTTCTATCTCAGTTATCCGGATACAGTGAAATAAGAGTTTGATTCATTCATAGGACTGATCATTTGACTTATCTAGTGAAATATCAGTATGTTCTTTAACATAAGATATTGGCTTTTAGACAATGAATCAAACATCAAATTATTACAATCAACATGCTCAAGCATTTTTTGAAAATACCTATCAGGTTGAGATGGAAAGTCTTTATGCACCATTTCTAAGATATTTGCCGGAACAGGCATTAATCCTGGATTTGGGCTGTGGCTCGGGGCGGGACACTTTGGCATTTAAGAAAAAAGGCTATCAAGTTGAGGCAATTGATTATTCTACCGAGCTGGTTGAAAAGGCGAGAGAGCTGACAGGCATCGAGGTACGTCAGCAAAGTTTTTATGAGCTGAATGAAGTAGCTAAGTATGATGGGATTTGGGCTTGTGCTTCTCTTTTGCACTGTGAAAGAGATCGCCTGACTGAAGTGCTGGCGCGCATATTTAAAGCATTAAAGCCAAATGGTGTGTGTTATATGTCTTTTAAATATGGCGATACAGACCGTGAGAAAAAAGGGCGCAGCTTTACTGACTTGAATGAGCAGCAAGCTTACGACTTACTCAAACAAATAGATCAGGCTTTACTGTTACAGCAATGGATTACTGTAGATAAACGCCCAGACCGTACAGAAAAGTGGTTAAATATTCTGATTAGAAAAAAGCAGGCTTAGACATGTTGTTCAGTACAGCCGAAATACCAACACCCAACGAGCAGCTGAAATTCTTGAAGCATATTCAGCAGATATTGCAGTCAGGGACTTTTACTTCGACCTATAAGTTTGCCTTGCTGATAAGTATCACGCGTCTGGCGATTGAACAGGGGCAAGATACCGGTGCTGCGTTGCATTTGGAATATCAGGATATTGCTGAAAAGTTTATTAACCTGTACTGGAAACAGTCACTGCCGTTTCAGTTTAACCAGTATGAGCCTTTTACTATTCATCAAAACACTGGTAAGCAGGCAAAGATCATCAGTGAAATTCAGAATGCACAGCAACAATTCAAGACCTTGGGAACGTTGAGAAAGGATGTACTTTACTGGAACAGGCTGAAGCGAACAGTTGCGACAACGGTAAAGCAAATGCCAGTAGTGTATTTGCAGAATCTGAATGGTCAAACGGTAGAATTTCTCTATTGCCTTGAAGACTCCAAACAGTCCCTCAAGCTTTTACCCAAAGTGATGTATTGTTTGAGACAGTTTAGTGAAATTATTGAAGAGCTGTGCCAGAAGCGCTGGATCATTTTATTCCATGGTCTCTATATCCTGCCGATACCGGACATAACTTTGTTCTGGCAGATGATAAATGTAATTCACAAAAAAGGAATTATCTGGCATCCGAGCAATTCCTAGATCAATGGCTAGAACGTAATTATTTACATGATCGACTAATCACTCAAGAGATTTCTCAACTTGGTTTTTTAACTGATATGCAGCGTTCGCGTCGGGTAGCTGATTGGGCATACAGACAGGCAGTTGAGAATGAGTATTTGGTTTGGTTGGGTGGTAGTGAAAAAAAACTAGTCTCTAAACTTATAGAAATTCGTTGTGAGAACAAAGTGATAATTTAATTAATAAGAAAAATATCAGTTATTATCATATTGTCTTAATTACTGCATTTGACAAATGAAACTCATTGATAACATCAACAGCACATTAGGTTCAGATATTGGGGGAAATCTCAGTAGAAAGTCCAGATTAAAGATCGCTGCTTCCTATTTCTCCATCTATGCTTACGCTGCTTTAAAAAAAGAATTAGAAAAGATCGAAGAACTGCAATTTGTTTTTACGTCACCAACCTTTGTTGCAGATAATGTGACGGACAAACTGAAGAAAGAGAGACGTGAATTTGTCATTCCTAAACAAGATCGTGAAAGCAGTCTTTATGGCACAGAATTTGAAATTCACTTGAAAAATCAGTTATCACAAAAGGCAATTGCTAAAGAGTGTGCAGATTGGATACGACGAAAAGCAACATTTAAATCGAATAACAGCAATGCACCAATGCAGGAATTCATCAGTATTCAGAAACCTGAGCAATCCTTAACCTATATGCCAATTCAGGGGTTTACCCCTATGGGACTCGGCTTTGAAAAAGGTAATGCTATTTCCAATATGGTGAACTGCTTTGATGAGCAGCCGATGGTGCAAACCTATATTCAGCTGTTCAATCAAATTTGGAATGACCCCTCAAAAGTTGAAGATGTCACTAGTGAAATTATTCGACACATTGAGTCTGTCTATCAGGAAAATCCACCTGAACGCATTTACTTCTTAATGCTTTACAACATCTTCAAAGACTTCCTCGAAGATATCAATGCAGATGTGATGCCTAATGATCTCACAGGTTATCAGGATACCTTGGTATGGAATAAGCTGTTCAATTTCCAAAAAGATGCAGCCGTAGGCATTATCAATAAACTTGAAACCTACAATGGCTGTATCTTGGCGGATAGTGTTGGTTTGGGTAAGACCTTTACCGCATTGGCTGTGATCAAATACTACGAATTACGAAACAAGAGCGTTCTGGTTTTATGCCCTAAGAAATTGGGGGCGAACTGGACGAACTATAACGCCAATTTAGTTACGAACATCTTTGCTAAAGACCGTTTTAGCTACGATGTGCTGTATCACACAGACCTCTCTCGTAAAGGTGGTGAAACCCTAGGCATAGATTTGGCGAGAATCAATTGGGGTAACTATGATTTGGTTGTCATTGATGAATCGCATAACTTCCGTAACCGTGGCACGTTTAAGGATCGAGAAACACGTTATGACCGCTTAATGAATCAAGTGATTCGTCAGGGCGTGAAAACCAAAGTGTTAATGTTATCTGCTACGCCAGTAAATAATCACTTTACTGACCTTAAGAATCAGCTCGCCCTTGCTTATGAGGGAAATGCAGGGTTATTGGAAAATAAGCTCGATACTGAACGTGATATCGAAACCATATTCCGTAGAGCACAGGCCAGCTTTAATGCCTGGGCAAAACTAGATCCTGCCCAACGGACAACTCAAGAAATTCTTAACCTTCTGGATTTCGATTTCTTTAAGCTGTTGGATAGCGTAACAATTGCTCGTTCAAGAAAACACATTCAAACTTTCTATGACACCAAAGATATTGGACAGTTCCCTCAACGACTCAAGCCGATTTCATTCCGTTGTGCATTATCAACCGATCAGGATAGTGTTTCTCTGAATCAAATTTATGCAGATCTGTCCTTAATCAAGATGTCAGTCTATGCACCAGTCAGTTATATCTTTCCAAGTGCCTTAAGAAAATATGAAGAGATTTTTGATACTCGTGTAGAAGGCAAAGGTAAATTAAGACAGGTAGACCGTGAAAAAAGTTTACAGGCCTTAATGACGGTCAACTTGCTGAAACGCCTAGAAAGTTCTGTCCATGCGTTTAGACTGACGCTCAACGTTTTAAAGAAAAATATTGAAAATGCACTCGCTAAAATTGCGGACTTTGAAGCTCGTCAGGCGGATGATGAAGTCAGTATTTCACCAGACTTTGGCTACGATGAAGATGAGAATGGCGAATTGCTTAATACTGAAGACCTCATTGGCAATAAGCTCAAAATTCATTTGGCTGATATGGATCTGTTGAGCTGGAAAACGGATCTAGACGGTGACTACCACATTATTCTCGGTTTACTGCGAATGATTCAGCCAATTAATGCTGAAAAGGATGCCAAACTACAGCATCTTAAAGCACATGTTGTTGAGAAAATTCAGAACCCAATTAATGCCAATAACCGTAAAGTCATCATATTTACTGCCTTTGCGGATACAGCGAATTATATCTATGAGCATATTGCTCCGATTTTGCTAGAAACCTACGGTCTGCACAGTGCCAAAGTGATCGGTAGTGATAATACTTCAACGATTAAGACCAGAGTGGGAAGTCGTCAAAGTTATGATATGCAGGGCTTACTGACTCTATTCTCTCCACAATCAAAGCAAAAAGCAGACATATTCCCTGAAGAGTCCAGAGAAATTGATGTGCTCATTGCAACCGACTGTATTTCTGAAGGACAAAACTTACAGGACTGTGATTATTTGATTAATTTCGATATTCACTGGAATCCTGTACGCATCATTCAACGCTTTGGGCGTGTGGATCGTATTGGCTCATCAAATAGCGTCATTCAGCTCGTTAATTACTGGCCTGATATCAGTCTGGATGAATATATTAACTTGCGAGAACGCGTCGAGAATCGCATGGTGATCGTCGATATGACCAGTACGGGAGATGATAACGTCCTCAGTGCTCAAGCCAATGATATTGCCTATCGTCGTGAACAATTACAAAAGCTACAAACTGAAGTACTAGACTTGGAAGATGCCAATACAGGGGTTTCTATTACCGATTTAGGTCTAAATGACTTCCGTATGGATTTGCTTGGCTATATGGAAGAGCATCCTGAATTGGAGCGATTACCGAATGGATTGCATACCGTTGTCCCTGCACAGCCAGAACTCGGTTTAAATGCAGGAGTTATTTTTACCCTAAGAGCACGACATCCTGAGTCACCTAACAGCCAAAGCAACCGCCTATATCCATATTACTTAGTTTATATTAATCAAGGCGGTGAAGTCGTTTATGACTATACCCAAGCCAAATATTTATTGGATGTAGCACGTAAAGCATGTCGAGGAAAAGATCATCCGATTCCTGAAGCATATGAAAAGTTTAATGAGAAAACCAATGATGGACAAGATATGAGCCAATATTCAGAATTGTTGGATATTGTAATTCATACCATTCAGGACGTAAAAGCTGAGAAGGATATTGATAGCTTGTTTTCAGGCTTGACTACATCGGCGTTGGTAGATGTGGTTTCTGGATTAAATGACTTTGAGCTTATTAGTTTTATTGTGATTGAAGAATCTTGATCATGAAGTTATATAAATTTCCACCCCAGGCTAAAGTGGATCTGTTAATTCCGAAAAATAAGTTTTATGAGCAAGGGAAAGCCAATGCCAAGCTCGAACAACTATTTGTTGATCAAGTGGCAAATATACGGTGGGCTTACAAGTTGGCTTCATCTACAATCCACCTCCAAGATCAGGAAGATTTGAAGGAAATTCAAATCTTTCGAGTGAAAAGTCGGGTTGAAGATTTAGATATGTCAATTCTATCTTTCATTGATAAGCTCATTCTCACTCCAATTGTTTTTGAAGTTGTTTATCAAGATAAAGTGAAGGTTGTTGCAACCTATAAACGGTTGAATCAAGCAGATAAAAGCAAAGCTGTGATAGGTCAATATTATGCTTCTGAATGGCTAGAGGATCATGATCGTATAGAACTACCTTTTTATTTAAACTTGGCTGATCTATATGAACATTTCATTGCTCAAATCTTGCCAATTGCATCAAGTAAAGACTTAGAAAACGATGATGAGTCCGTTTCTATTGAACTTCAACTGCAAAAAGCTCAACAACTTGAAAGCTTGCAAAAGCAGCTTGCTCAGTTGCAATCCAAGTTGAGAAATGAAAGGCAATTTAATCGTAGAGTTGAGTTGAATAAACAATTGCAAAATTTGCAATTACAGATAAGCCGTATTCATTAATGGTTGATATAAAATGATAAATTCCATTATTCAGCAGTTAGAGCAATTGATCGCAGGAGATTTTTCCCTTCTACAGGAAAGCGTAGATATTGAGTGCAAATTAGCTATTGGTCATGATGGAAAAGGTGGGTTACCAAAAAGCCTTTGGGAAACATACAGTGCTTTTGCAAATACGGATGGTGGCATCATTATTTTAGGTGCCAAAGAGTTAAAAAATGGCACATTTGAAGCACGTGGTATAGAAAATCTTATTCAGATCAAAGCAGATTTATTTAATACGCTGAATAATCCTGCAAAGATTAATAAAAACTTGTTAACCGATCAGTTTGTTCGAGAATGGCAAGTTGATGGTAAATGTTTGCTAGTGATTGCTGTGCCTAGAGCATCACGAAAGCAGCAGCCAATTTATTTAAATAATAATCCACTCAATAATACTTATGTTCGTCAGAATGAGGGTGACTATAAACTTGATGATGAACATGTCAAACGCATGTTGGCTGAACAAGCACATGATGGTCGAGATGATGAGATTCTTCCGAATTTTGGGTTAGATGATTTAGCGATAGAGTCATTAAGGTCTTATCGACAACGCTATAGCAATTTAAATCCTAATGCTGAATTAAATGATTTGGTTGATATAGAGTTTTTACGTCGTATCGGGGCTTATGGGATTAACCGTGAAACAGGCGCGCGCGGTCTAACCAAAGCGGGATTATTGATGTTTGGAATGCAGCATACAATAGCTGAGGTATTCCCAAACTACATGGTGGACTATCAAGAACGACCTCATGCGCAAACAGAAGCGCGTTGGGTTGATCGAGTTGTGCCTGACGGTTCTTGGAGCGGGAACTTATACGACTTTTACCGTAAGGTTTATAATAAACTTATACAAGATTTAAAAATTCCGTTTGAGCTTAAAGATGGAGTGCGTCAAGAAGATACACCAGTTCATATTGCATTACGTGAAGCTTTGGTAAATTGTATTGTACATGCGGATTATACAGATCGAGCTTCGGTCCTTATTGTAAAACGTCCCGATATGTTTGGTTTCCGAAATCCTGGACTGATGCGGATTCCACTAGAGCATGCACTAAAAGGTAGTGAATCCGACTGCCGTAATCGAAGGCTACATCAAATATTTAGACTTATTAATGTCGGTGAGCAGGCAGGTTCAGGAATTCCAAAAATCCTATCTGGGTGGCATTCTCAGCATTGGATTCCACCTTATTTACATGAGAAGCGACAACCCAATAATCAAACCCTTCTCGAAATGACCATGGTTGATTTATTTCCATCTGACACCATGCAGCAATTGACGCAACAATTTGGCTCAAGTTTTACTGAGCTCACGCAAAATGAGCGCGCTGCCCTTGCCATTGCCAAACTTGAAGGCACTGTAACACATGCACGTTTACAAACTGTTGTGACAGGACATTCCGTTGATATCACTCGTGATTTACAACATCTTGTTAAACTTGGCTTTCTAAATACGAGTGGTGGTCGTGGTTCTGTATATACCTTGGCTGGGGTAGATATTGTTCAGCCAGATGATATTTTTAATGAACAAAATAAAGAAATAAGTGATTCTAGCTTAGGTTCTAACGAAGCGAGCTTAGGTTCTAACGACGCTAGCTTAGGTCTTAAAGAGTCGAGCTCTATACCTAATGGATCATATAGAGATGAGATGGGGCGCTTGTGTAGCGATCGTTTGGACTTTCCAATTATTGATAATTTAATGGAATTATCTGAGGATTTTAGGGAAAGTCTTTATGTTTTGGCGAATGAAGCGAGAATAAAGCAGCGTCTTTCTTTCGAAGTCATGCAGCACATAATTTTGCGACTTTGTAGTGAGCATTTTTTTACCATATCTGCTTTAGGTGAATTGCTGAATCGTAAGGCTGAACCTTTAAGAAAGCGTTATCTATCCCCAATGGTAAAAGCCAACCAGCTTTGTCTTGCATTTCCAACGACACCGACGCATGAAAAGCAAGCATACCGTACCAATACCGAATTAAATCATTCAGAAAATTAAGAGTTATCTATGTCAGACCAGTTAAAAATGCACTCACCCAATCTTGTGGATGCAAACATCGAAAAAATTTCAGCACTATTCCCAAACTGCATTACCGAAACCAAAGATGAAAATGGTGAGCTGAAAAAAGCCGTTGATTTTGACTTGCTTAAACAAGAACTTTCACAAGTTTTGGTTGAAGGTGAGCAGGAACGCTATCATCTTGATTGGGTCGGTAAAAAAGAAGCCATTTTAACGGCTAATGCACCAATTGCGAAAACCTTGCGCCCATGTCGTGAAGAAAGCGTTAATTTTGATAAGACAGAAAACTTGTTTATCGAAGGTGATAACCTCGAAGCACTAAAACTTCTCCAAGAGAATTATTTGGGTAAGGTCAAAATGATCTACATTGACCCACCATACAACACGGGTAATGATTTTATTTATAAAGATAATTTTGCAATTAATAGAGATCTATACAAATTACAAGCCAATGAAATAGATCAAGAAGGTAATAAATTCTTTACAAATTCTGATAGTAACGGAAGATTCCATTCTGATTGGTTATCAGATATTTATCCAAAGCTACGTTTATCAAAAAATCTTTTAGCAGATGACGGATTTATCATTGTATCGATTGGAGAGCGTGAATTAAGTAACATGCTCAAAATGCTGAGTGAAGTATTTGGAGAAAAAAATCAACTCGGAATTTTTACATGGAAATCAAGAAGCAAACCTACTAATGCCGGTAATTCAAAATATAGAGCTCAAAAAGTTGCTGAATATGTAATTGTCTATTCTATGACTAACCCAGAAGAAGTTATTTTAAATTTAAGCTCGTCAAAAAGTAGAACTTATCCTCATACGGATACAGATGGTAGAAAATACAGGACTACAACAATTCTGACTTCGAATAGAGGATCATTCAGACGTGAAACCATGAGATTTGAAAGTAATGGTTATTTACCTGAAGAAGAGTATCGTTGGAAAGCTGGAAAAGAAACGATTGAAAATTTATTTGCAGACAATCAAATAATCTTTAATGAAGATGGATATCCAGTTTTAAAAAAATATGAAGATGATGAATATGACCCTCTCTATCCAGTATATACCTATTTAGATACTGATTTAACTGGTACTGCTGAGAATGGAAAATCAGAATTAAATTTTCTTGTTGGAAATCAACATGGTTTTGATACTGTAAAACCAATTAATTTGATGAAATATTTAATTCAAACATTTTCAAATGAAGGGGATTTAATTTTAGATTTATATGCAGGTTCTGGTACAACAGCTCAAGCTATCGTTGAAATAAACAAGGAAATAGACTCTAATAATGAAAGAAAATTTATTTTAATCCAAATTGCCCATGAAGGTATAGAAAATATCTTTCATAAAAGAATTTTGGGGTTAAAGAATAAATATAATTTAACTTGTGGGTATAGATTCTTAAAAATTGACTCAACCAATATGAAGGATGTGTATTACACACCTGACGCTTTAAGACAAGCTGATATGCTGGATTTAGCTTCAAATATTAAAGAAGACCGTACATCTGAAGATCTGTTATTCCAAGTCATGTTGGATTGGGGGCTTGAACTTTCTTTACCGATTGAACGTAAAACTATTGCAGGAAAAGAAGTCTTTTACGTTGCAGGCAATAGCCTTGTAGCTTGTTTTGATGATTTGACTTTCGATGTAGTTGATGAAGTTGCTAAAGATCGTCCTTTACGCTTCGTATCAGCAGAAAAGGCCATTCGTCTAGACCATGATAAAACCAATATCAAAGAACGCTTTAAACAGCTCTCTCCTGATACCGAAGTCAAGTTTCTTTAAGAAGGTTAGATAATGGAAATCCGTTTTAAAACTCTTGATTATCAGAAAGATTCTGTACAAGCGATTGTGGATTGCTTTAAAGGACAACCACGTTCTGAAGGTCATCGTTACATGATTGACCAAGGTGCAGCTAAAGTGAAAAAAGCAACTGCACAGGTTGATATGCTTGAAGAAACCTTGGACTTAGAAGGTGGTAAGGCTAAAAAAGTTATTGCCGATGTTGGTTTTGAGAATGCTCATATTTTTGATCTGCAAGCTGTATTGAAAAACATTCAGGAAGTACAAGCAGCAGGTGGATTACAACGATCATCGCAATTGATCACGGATGACAATGGCAAAGGTAAAAACCTGACTAAAAGCCCATTAAACCTTGATATTGAAATGGAAACAGGTACAGGTAAGACCTATTGTTATATCCGTACCATGTTTGAACTGCATAAGCAGTATGGCTGGTCGAAATTTATTGTGGTCGTACCAAGCATTGCCATTCGTGAGGGCGTTTATAAAAGCCTAAATATGATGGCAGATCACTTTCAAGAACAGTACGGCAAAAAGGCGCGTTTCTTTATCTATGCTTCAAAAGCACTGCACCATTTAGAAAGTTTTAGTTCTAATGGTGGCATTAATGTCATGGTCATTAACGTTCAAGCCTTTAATGCGACAGGTAAAGATAACCGTCGGATCTATGACGAATTGGATGAATTCCAATCCCGTCGTCCAATTGATGTGATCAGCCGTAACCGTCCAATTTTAATATTGGATGAGCCTCAAAAGATGGGGGCAGATAAAACACTAGAGTCTTTATCAAACTTCAACCCCTTATTCATTTTGCGCTATTCAGCTACGCATAAGCGCAACTATAACCTTGTTTACCGTTTGGATGCCTTGGATGCCTATAACCAAAAACTGGTGAAAAAAATCACCGTGAAAGGTGTGGAAGTACAAGGCTTAACGGGTACACATGGCTATTTATACTTACAAGACATCATTGTATCTAAATCTGCACCTGTCGCGCGTTTAGAAATCGAAATTAAAACCCAAAATGGCTTTAAGCGTGAAGTGAGAAAGGTCAGTAAAGGCAATAATCTTTATGATATTTCCAATAAAGCTGAACAATATAATGATAGATATGTAGTCAGAGATATTGATGCTCGAGATAATTCCATTACTTTTGTAAATGGAATCAAAATTCATGTTGGTGAAGCATTGGGACATGTTGATGAAAAGATCATGCGAACCATTCAGATCCGTGAAACGATTCGTGCACACATTCAAAAAGAACGTCAGTTATACAATCAGGGTATTAAAGTTCTGAGTCTTTTCTTCATTGATGAAGTAGCAAAATATCGTCAATATGATGAGGATAATAATCCTGTAGATGGGGAATATATTCAAATTTTTAAAGAACAGTACCAGCAGGTACTCAATGAAGTTCTGGATCTAAACTTAGAAAATGACCCATATTTTGACTATCTGAAAGCAATTGAGGTAGACCGCACTCACAACGGTTATTTCTCAATTGATAAGAAATCAAAACGTCTTGCCAATCCAGCAATTGATAAGAAAGCTGAAGAAGCTCAGATATCCAATGATACAGACGCTTATGACCTGATTTTAAAAGATAAAGAACGCCTACTTTCCTTTGAAGAGCCAACTCGTTTTATTTTCTCTCACTCAGCGTTACGAGAAGGTTGGGATAACCCGAACGTCTTTGTGATTTGTACTTTAAAGCATTCAGATAATGTGATTTCTCGTCGCCAAGAAGTTGGCCGTGGTATGCGCCTTGCAGTGAATAAATTTGGCGAACGTATGGATGCCAACCATTTCCAAGGGGCCTTAGGAGAAATTCATAAACTGAATAATCTCACAGTTGTTACCAATGAAAGTTACAAAGAGTTTGTGTCGAATCTACAATCAGAAATCTTAAATACGATTCAAAATCGTCCGACACAAGCGACTCCTGATTACTTTAAAGGGAAAATTTTTAAGTTATCCGATGGATCTAGTGTTGAAGTAACTGAATTGATGGCAAAGCAGATTAATAAGCATCTGTCTAAGCATGATTATATAGATGACAATGATCAGTTAACGTCAAAGTATCACGAAGCGAAAGAGCAAGGTACGCTTGCTGAATTGCCTGAAAATTTAGTGGCTTATTCTGAGCAAATTCACAAGCTGATTGATGGGCTGTTTGATCCAAAAGCTTTGGAGGGTATGACTGATAATGGCAATAAGAAGCTAACCAATACGATCAACCAAACCAATTTAGAACGAAAAGAATTCCAGGCTTTATGGTCTCGTATTAACCGTAAAGCAGTTTATCAAATTCATCTAGATTCTGAAAAACTCATTGAGCAAAGCATTAGTGCTGTTGAACGTACTGCTGTTGAGCGCAACAACAAATTTGTGGAAACGTTGAGTTATAAACTTGCAGAAGCGACACAGAATGATGAATCCACCTATGAGCAAGTCAAAGCCAAAGAAATGTTTGGGAAGGTGACTTCAAAAACTGAAGTGGCGAATATTTTTATTCAGTCTCAAGTGACCTATGACCTGATTGGCAATATTGCTGATGATACGAATCTCACTCGTAAAACGGTTGCTCGTATCTTACAGGGAATTAACGCTGCGGTATTTGCGCAGTTTAAGTCGAATCCAGAAGCTTTCATTCGTGAAATGAGTCGTATCATCAACGAACAGCAAGCCAAAATGGTCATTCAAGGACTGAAATATAACCCTTTAGATAGTACTTATCCTGACAATGAAATCTTTGTGAGTAATGAAAATATTCCATTACAGGCGTATAAGGCAGAGCGTCATATATGGGATTACGTAGTCACCGATTCTGATAATGAGCGTAAATTTGTTGAGGAGCTGGATGGTGCAGATGAGGTGGTCGTCTACGCTAAACTTCCTGATCGTTTCCAGATTCCTACGCCTTTTGGTAGCTATAACCCTGACTGGGCAATTGCTTTCAATAAGGATAAAGTACGCCAAATCTATTTCGTTGCAGAAACTAAAGGCTCAATGCTAGACAGTGACCTAAGGGAAAAAGAGAAACGTAAAATTGACAGTGCTAAAAAGTTCTTCGCTACTTTAAATCAAGAAAATCAATCATTGGAGGATGTAGTTCATTATTCGGTGATTGATAGTTTTGGTAGTTTGATGAAATTAGTGAAATAAGCAATCGAAAGTCTATGACTACGTCATAGACTTTCTTTTACGAGGAAATTATGGGCTTTTTTGATATGTTGTTTTCTGGCATTGGGTCTTTATTCAGTGCAGCAGTGAGCGTAGTTTCTGAAGTCGTTTCTACAGTCAAAACCTATTTCACTGCAAAAGAAATCGTAGCAAAAACTGTCTACGATGAGCGAGACAAAAAACAAGATCAAATACATGAGCTTAATCAAGAAATTCAATTTTTGCGTAGAAAATTAAATGAATCAGGACGTATTACTGAACAACAACGTAAAAGGCTGTATGAGCTTGATGAGGAAAGAAATTTTTTAAAACAAGGCATTAAAAGTGATAGTCAAATTATTGCTGCTGATAGATTCCAACAGAATGAAAATAATATTCATAAAGTTGATATTGATCTAGAAACAACCCATGTCCTTCAATGGAATGCTTTTGCAGATACCATGGCAAAGGCATGCCCTAGATGTCAAAGACCTATGAAATTACAGTGGGCACGTAATTTAGTTCATGTTAATCCACAAGATTTCTATTGGGGATGTACAGGTTGGTATTTTAATAATAAACAGGTTCGTTTATGTGAATATCGTGAAAATTTATCTCAACAAGACTTAGCATTAATGACAGATACATCCGCACCTGAATTTAGTCTTTCAGCTCAAGACTTCAATATTATTCTTCAGGATCATCGTACGTCTGAAAGTATTATAGAGCGTATGGATGATTTACAGTCTGATCTAAGGAGTAAAAAGCAAGGTGTTAACATTGTTTGTTGCCCAATGCATGCTGAACCGATGGTTTTACAAAAGAAAAAGAATGGAGTTGGGCTATTAGATCAATATTATTTACGTTGTCCTCATTGGGCACCTAATGATCAAGGCTGTCCCTATACAGAGAAGCTAAAATCAGGTTCACAATTGGCAGCTTTATTAAAGCATCAAACTGGTACAGGAATACTTTAAATTTTATAATGTGTCCAAGTAAAGTAAGAATTGATGTTCTACTTCAAATAAGAATATCTGTCCATTAAAATAAGAATACGCACCACCAGAATTCAAGGAAATAAATGGCTTGAAATTGGGGTAGTTCATAATAAAAATTGGTAAAAAATATTATGTAATTCATCCATTTTAGTCAAAAAATATGTACAAGAATTACTTGGAGTAGATAGCAATTCGGATGAAATTGAGTTTTTGAGCTCATTTGAAATATTGCATACACCACAAAATGTATTTTGACCGTAAGCGTCCGCTGAACCCACTTTTCGAGCCTGTAAATAATTTTTTTAATAAAAAAGCCAATTATCTCGGAAGATAATTGGCTTGAGCAAAAAGTTTGGCTATCTGCTTATTCGTCGATCATCCCAATAACACGGTACTACAATCAAATTGTTTTCATGTAATCGTGACCATAATCGGACACCTAAATCCCGCTGCATATTTTGGACTGTGAAATTGGAAATCAGCAGGGTAGATTTCATATTGTCATAACGACTATATAAGACCTTATGCACCATCTCCAGGCGTTTTTCATGCCGGTCATGCAGGCCATATTCATCAATCACCAATAAATCAAAACTGGAGAAATGATCGATGACTTCTTTCTCAGAGCGTGAAGTATCTGACCAGGTATCCATCATTTTTTGAGCAATTTCTGCACTGGTATAGTAGCGTGCAGATTTTGTACTGTTATGCAGAATGTTGCGAATAATTGATGCACTCAGATGGGTTTTACCTGTACCCGGTGTACCAATCATCAACATGTTCGGGTTGTGATCAGAAATAATTTGCTGTGCAAAGGCCTGGCATAGCTTGATGGTATTATCTTGTGCAGGGCATGCAACTACATAATTCTTGAAGCCACGATCCAGGTAGCGTTTATTGAGCCCTGAATTTTTAATTTTCTGTTGTAGCAATCGCTGTTGCAGTTCATCCTCATAGGCTGCATGTGAGTGATGGACGGTTTCTTTGGCACACAATTTACAGAGCCTATGACCAGCAATTTCCATCAGGGGTATATGGTGGGTAGGGCAAAGTGTTTTCGTTGATTCTGCGTCAAACTGAAGCATTCTAGGCATAGTATTCATTAGAACCTCCTCAAATCCATTTGGAGTTTTCTGCAAAATCCTCATTTTTTTCTTCAAAATTTGAAGATGAAGATGAAGATGAAGATGAAGATGAAGATGAAGATGAAGATGAAGATGAAGATGAAGATGAAGGGCATGATTCAAGCATGACTTGAGTAATACTCGGGCTCTTCTCAGGAGCTGCTTGAGCATTTACTTTTCGTTGCTTGGTTGATGCTTGAGCATTACTTGCGGATTTTCCCCAACGTGCTTGAGCTGCGTTTTTAGCTTTATCAGATTTCATTTGCTGATTTTGCAATGCCTGGCTTTTTAAACTGGTTAAAAAGTTTGAATGAATCTGCTCAGATTCGATTTCAAACAATTCCAGGGCCATTAGCGTATTCAACAAAGTTTTAGCCTTGGTATGTTGCGATAATTTTGTGATGCTACATACAGTAGCTAGGTCATGAGGAATGGCACCATTTTTCCAGAAATCCATCATTAACAGTAGGGTGGCACCAATTTGTTCTGCCGTCATTCGTGCAAATTTTGCCTGTAGGTCGCCAATATAGAGTGGCATCCAAATTGAAATATCTTTATGCATGTGTTCACCTTTTTATAGGTATAGAGGGGCTAAGGTCATCGATTGGATGACCTTCTATGTTGGTTTTATTGGTGGGCGAGACTCATTAACCGGAGACGGGCCTGTTGGGCCAAGTCATCGTAATGGGCTTGCCCTTCATCCAGCATTCGTTGTAACCAGAGTCTTAATACTTGGTGATCATCGAAGCACTTATTGATTTCCAGCAAAAAGGCCAGATTGTGCAGTTTGGGAATGTGGAGCTCATGGATTAATTCACGAGCGACCATATCTGCTTCTGGGCTAACGACTACGCCGCCAAAGAAAGCTTTACTGTTCATGGGCAAGCTCCTCTGTATTCAGTCTCTCCAGCATGGCTTCAAAAGCACTACCATCGCGGCGCGTAACATTAGGGATGTAACGGCTATAGACCCGGAATAGCATTTCAGTCGTTGAATGTCCCAGCTGGCGTGCAATCCATTCTGGGTTCTCGCCTGCCGACAGCCAGAGTGTTGCTGCGGTATGACGTGTTTGATAGGCTCTTCTAGGCTTCAATCCTAGAAAGCGCAAGATCGGATGCCAGACACGTTTATTCACCAGACGGTAATCGAGAGGTCCACCGTCACGATTGCAGAATACAAACTCTGATTTGCCATTATTTAAGCTTTTCTGTTGGAGAAAGGCTTGGTAAACGTGGTCATTCATCTGGATCGTGCGGTCAGAACCATAAGTTTTGGTTCCACCAAGCACACCATTCACTAACGCTTCTCTGATATGGATTTCACGACGTTGTAAGTCGATATTTTTCCATTGCAGACCATCGATTTCACTGGTACGCATACCCGTAAAAAAGCGAATGGTGTAATAGGGACGGAAGTCTTCACGCACTGTGGTAAGAATTTTATGCACCTCTTCCAGAGAAAAAGGTGTGACTTCAATCTTGCTTTCCTTCAGATTGTTAATATTTTTATAAGGCGACTCAAACTCGTATCGTTCAGCCGCATCATTGAGTATCATACGTAAAGGCGTCATGATTTGATTGATTCTCGATGCTTTCAGACTTGTCTGATCTTTTCCGTGAGTCACTTTGGCGAGGGAAGCACGGAAGTTCAGCAAGTCTGACTTCTTGATTTTTGAGAGAACCTGATTACCAAAAGCAGGAATCAAATAATTTTTAATAATAATTGAAACCTTGTGTTGATAGGATATTCTCCACTCAATCTGTTTCTGTTTAAACCACAGTGCAGTAAACTCTTTAAAAAGAGGTACTTTGGTTTGTACAGCGATTTGCTGACTTCTTTTTTCCTTAAACTCCTCGACACGGTTACTTTTTGGGAAGTACTTTTCGTATTCAAAAGTTCCCAAAGTAATTTCCGCCTCTAGCTGCTCGAGACGTTTTTTTAAAATGCGACGATTATAGGCATTGTCTTCAAGACTGGTTGTTTCTCTGCAACGAATGCCCATGTAGCGAAAATCGGCAATCAGTTTGCCACTTCGTTCCCGGATGGTAGCCATCAGTTAAACCTCCTAAGCCTTATTGCAGGGCATCCATGCTTAAACCAGTGAATTTAAGCATTTCAGTTTCAATACGTTCCCAAACAAAAAGAATTTTGCGACCACCAAAAGGACGGATGTAGTGAACACCTTCAATAAAGACACTGTCCTTCAGCTGGTTGCGAATAGTACGAGCGTCGTACTGGATTTTTTCAGCCAGTTGCTGGGCTGTGAGATAGGTATATGACATAATTGTATTCCTAGCGTAATTCATAGGATGTAATGAATTTTTCATCCTTAGACCTAAAATAACCTCAAATTTAATTAAATGCAATTAAATTTTCATTGTATTAGAGGAAAAATTAATGGTTACTTGTAAGCTGCCAATATTGTTGGCTGAAAGAAAAATGCGTGTAGCTGACTTAATTCGTGGCACAGGCATTAATAAGACAACTTTGCATAAGCTTTATAATGGCGAATTGACTCGAATTGATTTGGAGACCATCGATCGAATTTGTGATTATTTGGATGTACAGGTAGGGGATTTATTTGTTTTTGAAAAAGACAATAAAGAACAATCTGTTAGTAAGTAGTTTGGTCACAAATGGTCACATCAAAAAGTGAAATGGTCACAAATTATTGATCATTTGGTAAAAAATATCTTGTTTGGAAGAGAACAGGGTGATTTTTTGCCTTCAAAAAAGCTCTGAAAGTGGTGATCGATTGAGGACATTTAAGATCAATTGAGACCATTTTTTTTGTTGTGGGCACGCCATGGTCACATCTTGGTCACAAAATACGAATCACATTAAGAATATTTTTTATTGAATCGAATAACAAAGGAAGGAGAGTTTTTAAAAAATATAATAAAATCAACAATAAAAAAGCCCCAATCATTCGATCAGGGCTTTTTGAATCTGGAGCGGGAAACGAGACTCGAACTCGCGACCCCAACCTTGGCAAGGTTGTGCTCTACCAACTGAGCTATTCCCGCATAGGCGATCAATTTTTTACTACAAAAAAATGAACAAAAAAGAATTTGGAGCGGGAAAGGAGGCTCGAACTCCCGACCCCAACCTTGGCAAGGTTGTGCTCTACCAACTGAGCTATTCCCGCATGCCGTGTATAATACAGCATGAAAAATCAGGGTCAATCACTTTATGAAAAATCTTATATCAATTGCATAAAATAAAAGCAATATTAGGGCTATAAGCAGATGGGTGTACAAAAGTTATGCCAATTTTAATGAAAATTGGCCACAATCAAATGATTAGAGGTAAATCGTTCACCGAAATAGAGTAGAGAACAAGGTATACTGGAGACAGATTATCAATGGGAGTCAGGCCATGAGCTTAGAACAACAACTGAAAGACCGTTTGGCACAATTGTCACCAAGTTATCTGGAAGTCGTCAATGAATCTTCGGGTCATGGGGGGTATTTTCCAGGTAAAGAATCGCATTTTAAGGCAGTCATTGTCAGTGAAGCGTTTGCTGGCCTGCGTGCGGTACAGCGTCATCAGAAAGTCTATGCTGCAGCGGGAGACTTGTTGGCTAAAGACAAGATCCATGCTTTAGCCATCCACGCTTTTCTACCTGAGGAATGGAAAGAACAAGATACCTCAAGTCCAGCCTGTGCACATGCACCCAAACACTAAGAGCGTATTATGGACACTCAACTTTTAGTTAAAATAATTCATATGTCTGTTGCAGGCGTGGCCCTAGTGGCCATCCTTGTACGTGCGCTCACCTTGTTTGCGGGTACACAGGGAAATTTACCTAATCCAGTGGCACAGAAATTTTTAGTGGCCTTACAGCATTTGTCCATGACCATCATTGCGATAACGGGCGTAATTGCGCTGGTCCTTAAAGACTTTGATGTGCAGCCCTGGTTCTATGCCAAAATCGTTCTGTTTCTGGTTTTGCTTTCATCTTTGGGGAAAGCGTATAAAAAAGATGATTCAATCTTATTGGTGCAGCGTCGAGCAGGTCTACTCATCGCAGTGGTTTCTTTGCTTGCGATTATCGGATTGGTGATTAGCAAACCAACGTTTGGTTAAAAAAATGAATTAATTAACCGCAATGTCATCTCAGTGAAATAAATACAAAAATGAAAAGAGGTTCTTATGCGTACACGTGTGATATTTAATCAAAAAGGTGGGGTGGGCAAGTCCAGTATTGCAGTGAATCTGGCTGCAATCAGTGCGCACCGGGGGCTGAAAACACTGCTGATTGATCTGGACCCCCAAGCCAACTCCAGTCAATATTTACTGGGCGATGATGCCACCTATTCACATGATAAACCTGCATTAGAACCCAATATTGAGAACTTTTTTGCAGATGTACTCGGTCAGCAGCAAAGCAAGGGACTGCTTGGCAATGCGATAGGCTCTATTTTAAAGACCCGCGCCAAAGGGCTGGAAAGTTATGTGCATCAATCGCCTTTCAAGCATCTGGATATCATTCCCGCCAGCCCGAATTTGGGTGCTTTGGCGCATGGACTGGAAGCTAAACATAAAATCTACAAGCTACGTGATGCTCTGCAGACTCTGGCCGGTCAGTATGATCGGGTCTTTATTGATACGCCGCCAGCTTTTAACTTCTTTACCCTGTCTGCCCTGATTGCAGCAGATCGGGTTCTGATTCCGTTTGACTGCGATGTATTTTCCAAGCGTGCTCTGCATACTTTAATTGAAAATATCATCGAAACTCAGGATGATCATAATGCCGGTCTGGAAATTGAAGGGATTGTGGTCAATCAGTTTCAGGCGCAGGCAAAACTGCCACGCGAAGTCGTGCAGCAGCTCAAAGATGAGGGACTGCCTGTACTGAACAGTATGTTGCCGCCTTCTATTATGATGAAAGAATCCCATCAAAAAAATCAGCCATTGATTCATCTCGCTACTGAGCATAAATTGACTCAGGCCTATCAATCATTGTTCAATGAGATTGAGCAGAACTAAGATCGAGCTAACTATGAAACTTGTGAAACTAAGTCTGGGCCTTGGCATGTTGGTGCTGCTAAATGCCTGTGCAAGTACTATCAAGCCGACCTATGTCTCACCGACCCATTATCAGGCACTTAGCTGTCAGCAGTTACAGAGCGAATATAACCGGATTCAGCAGTATATTAATAATGGTGTGGAAGTACCTAAACGTACTGGAGTCGGGGTGGGAGTAGGTTTAGGTGGCGGCTGGGGCAGTCGGGGTGGCTGGGGCATTGGTCCAAGCGTATCCGTCAATATGGGGCAATCTTCCAATACCAAACGTACTGAAACGGCACGACTATTGGGTGAACAGGAAGCCATTGTTCAAGCAGCACGCTATAAAAACTGTCCGATGATTGCCCGGAAAGCTGTGGCGTCTTAACTATCTTTGTAATAATCAAAAATGCTGGCTTTAGGCTGGCATTTTTTATATCGGCACTGTGATATGCTAGAAAAATAAAAATATTTTGATGAAAAAATGACTCATCAGCATAAAAAATAAAAATTTGTGCGCTTGTTCTCGGGCTTTAAGATTGGTTAAGGTACGGCCTGAATTGAAGAGTTGCTCTGCCTATGATTGAAAACTGGTTGTTTGTGCTAGCCATTTTAGCGGTCCTGATGATTCCTGGGCCAGCCAATGCAATGGTCGCCAGCTCGGCCTATCAGCATGGCCCATTAAAAACCAGCCTTTATATCCCGGCGATTCTGGTCGGCTATCTGTATGCCATTAATGCCTGGGCCTTACTGATTCATTTGTTCTCCCCAATCTGGCCCGGTTTTAGAGGGGTGGTGCATGTCTTGAGCTTGATCTGGGTAGGCTGGATGACCTTTCATTTATATCAGGCCCAACAATTACAGCAGTATAACAAGGGCCATCCACATGTACATCCTTGGAAAATGTTTAGAATAACCTTAAAAAATCCCAAAGCAGCGCTATTGGCTGCGGGGATTTTACCCACAGCAACCTGGCAAAGTCCGGTCAATTTTCTGCTAGTATTTTCAGCATTTATAGCGGTCGCAGTGCCGGTCACTTTTTTCTGGATATACTTCGGACAGGCATTACTTGCAAATCAGCTTAAACGCATCAGCAACAAGCTAATCTATAAGATCACCTTATTGCTGCTTTTACTGTGCCTGATTCCTGTATGGATCAAGCTTTGGGATTAATTCTAAGAAAAAAGATTTAAGCCGGTTTGCTTTTTTTCAGCTTCTGCTGGATAAAGCCGACTATGCCCGGCATCACACTCAGAATAATGATACCGAAAATCAGATAGGTGAAGTTGTCTTTAATAATCGGCATATTGCCAAACATATAGCCTAAAATCACAAAAGAGCTGATCCAGAGCAGAGCGCCCACCACGTTATACGTCAGGAAGTACTTATAGTTCATGCTGCCAGCACCGGCCACAAAGGGTGCAAAGGTGCGGGCAAACGGTACAAAGCGCGCAAATATAATGGTTTTACCACCATGTTTTTCAAAGAACTTTTGTGTATAGGTTAAATGCTGTTTATTAATAAAACGTGATTCAATCTCGAACACCCGTGGACCAATATATTTACCAATATGATAATTCAGGGTGTCACCCAAGACTGCCGCAGCAAACAAGAGCGGAATCAGCACCCACGGGTCCATCGCACCGGTTGAAGCCGCTAGAGCACCCGCAGCAAATAACAAGCTGTCGCCTGGCAGGAAGGGCATGACCACCAGACCGGTTTCCACAAAGATAATCAGGAAAAGAATGGCATAAATCCAGATCCCGTAATTGGTGATAAATTCAAGCAGATGGTCATCCACATGCAAGATAAAATCAATCAGTTCCATGAGCCGAGTACAAGCAAAAGTGTGCTGAAATCCTAACAGTGATCACCATTAAAGTCAGTAATAAAAGTCGACTATTTTGCTGCTGGTGGTTTGGCTCAGGGGCTGATCCGGCCTGCTGCAAACTCATGACTGTCACACCATCGCCCGGTTTTTATGGCTATGGTTTTAAAACAGATGACAGGGGCTAATGTGGCTGTTACATAATCGCTGCGGAGCAGATGGTAACTTTCTGCTTAGATGGTAGCTTAATGATACTGCAAGGAAAGGTTGAGTATGAAGCAATATATTCTAGCAACACTGGTAGTGGCAGCAGCAAGTCCGACCCTTCAGGCCAAGTCCGATCAGGCGCTGATGGCAGAAGCCCAAAAGAATGTGGTCAGCATTGCCCAAGCGCATAAAATGAAAGATGAAACAGGCGTGACGGTAGTGGGCCAGATTATAAAGCAGCGCTCGACAGACAGTGATGAATTTGAGCTGAAAGATCGAAGCGGCAGCATCATGATTGATGTCGATGATGATGACTGGAAAGTGTTAAAACTCAAAGCAGGTGATCGAGTAAAAGTCTGGGGTGAGGTTGATACTCATCGTTATAAACCGACCGATATTGATGTCATCAAGATTGAACGGGTGAAATAACCCCGGTTCTTATTTTTAAACAGGTGAGGCTGCAATGGGCTCTCCTGTTTTTAAGCCCGAGCCTGGCTTGGCAATTGTTTAAAAACAGCTCAAACATAATTTAACTGTTTAATCTTGATCCTGTTTGGAATAGTGTGCGTAAACTCAAGAAAAATGCTAGAATACAGCGCTTATTTCGTTTGCCTTTCATAGTTGTTTGTCATGACTACCAATACTCAAATTACTGAAGATCGTATCCTGATTCTGGATTTCGGTTCTCAATATAGTCAGCTCATCGCACGTCGTGTCCGTGAAGCTGGCGTATATTCTGAAATGTATGCCTATGATATGTCTGAAGAAGACATTCGTGCATTTAATCCAAACGGTATCATCTTGTCAGGTGGACCTGAAAGCGTTCATCTGGAAGGCAGCCCACGCGCACCGCAAGTAGTATTTGAGTTAGGTGTACCGGTACTGGGGATCTGTTATGGCTTGCAAACCATGTGTGAACAGCTGGGCGGTAAAGTTGAGCCAGGCACCGTCCATGAATTCGGTTATGCAGAAGTAGATATCTTGGTACGTGACCAGCTGATTGGGAACCTGCAAGACCGTGAAAACCAGCTGCATGTCTGGATGAGTCATGGTGACAAGGTTGCCCGTCTTCCTGAAGGCTTCCAGATTACTGCTCAGACACCAAGCTGCCCGATGGCAATGATTTCTGATGAAACTCGCCGTCTCTATGGTATCCAGTTCCACCCGGAAGTGACGCATACCTCGAAAGGTGCAGAAATTTTATCAAACTTCGTGCACCAGATTTGTGGTTGCCGCGGTCTTTGGACACCAGAACATATTATCGATTTGCGTATTGAACAGCTACGTAAACAGATTGGTAATGAAAAAGTATTGTTAGGTCTTTCAGGTGGTGTGGACTCCTCTGTTGTGGCTGCACTGTTGCATAAAGCGATTGGTGACCAGCTGACCTGTGTATTTGTAGACAATGGCTTGCTTCGTTTGAACGAAGGCGATCAAGTGATGCAAATGTTTGCCGAGAACATGGGGATCCGCGTGATCCGTGCAGATGCTGAAGAGCGTTTTCTGTCTGCACTTGCTGGTGCAACTGATCCTGAAGTTAAGCGTAAAATTATTGGCCGTGAATTTATTGCAGTCTTCGCTGAAGAAGCACGTAAATTGGACGGGGTTAAATTCTTGGCGCAAGGTACGATTTATCCAGACGTGATCGAATCTGCCGCTAGCAAACAAGGCAAGGCACATGTGATTAAATCGCACCATAACGTGGGCGGTTTACCTGCAGACCTGGCATTTGAACTGGTTGAGCCATTACGTGACCTGTTTAAGGATGAAGTACGTAAATTGGGTACGACGCTGGGCTTGCCACACAGCATGATCTACCGTCATCCCTTCCCGGGTCCGGGTCTGGGTGTGCGCATTCTGGGCGAAGTGAAAAAAGAATATGCCGATATTCTGCGCCTTGCAGATGACATCTTTATGCAAGAACTTCGTGCAAGTGGCTGGTATGACAAAACAGCTCAAGCCTTTGCGGTATTCCAGCCGGTGAAATCGGTGGGTGTGGTAGGGGATGGTCGCCGTTATGCCTGGGTGATTGCGCTGCGTGCAGTAGAAACGGTTGACTTTATGACAGCCCGTTTTGCACATCTTCCATATGAATTGGTAGACAAGATTTCGACTCGCATTATGAATGAAATTGCGGATGTATCACGTGTGGTCTATGACGTGTCATCTAAACCACCTGCAACCATTGAATGGGAGTAATTTAGGGGTTTTGGACAGCACTGCTGTCCGCCTAAATTACGCCAAGCGCTATGCGCGTGGCAGTATCTGATTTATCAGATATAACCTAATAAAAAAGAGCGCTTCGGTGCTCTTTTTTTATACTCTTAGATTCGCATTTGAAGTGCAACACCATGTTGTAGCCATAATATCTGACGGGGAATTTTAAAGCCGAACCCTTTTTCGGAGTGATGCTTCAAATCTTGAGTAATTTCTGAGAGATCTTCATTTGTATAGGCATTTAAATCACTGCTTTTTTAATATATTGCCTGATTCAGCCCTTGGTGGTTTTATTCATGTCTCGTTAGCAGACGCAAGCATCAGCGAAATACCAGGCTATTTACGATTCTTGTGCAGCATGATCAGGCAGGCAGAACTGAAGGCTCTATAGAGTCTGATGTGTCATATCTGCTTTAGCTGTATAAGTTCATTCTAAGTTATAATGGTGACGAGGATTGTACCTGTTTATCACTGTTTTTAGCCGCCTGCTGCACAGCTTGAACTATGTTTCTGTGCTTAGCAGAAGAGGACGTTGCCGGTTTGAGAATATCCGGATGATAGATTTTAATCCGGTTACGGCCGGCTTTTTTAGCCTGATACAGCGCCAGATCCGCCTTTTTGATCAGATCGTCTAGAGTCTGTTCAGGCGACTCTAACTCGGCAATACCGATTGAAATGGTGAACTGGATACTCTGGTCAGGGGTGATATAAAAAACTTGTTTTTGAATAATTTTACGAATGCGTTCAGCAATCATTAAGCTGTCATATGGCTGAGTATATTCGAGTAACGCAATAAACTCCTCTCCGCCAAAACGAGCCAGTACATCAGTTTGACGCATTTCTTTACGGGTCACTTCGGCAATCAGTTGCAAAACCCGGTCTCCTACATCATGGCCATAATTATCATTAATCAGTTTGAAATGATCTACATCGAACATTAACAGGCAAGTACCGGCATGTTTAGGCCATTTCTGGATGGCCTGCTCGGCCAGATTGACAAAATGACGGCGATTGTAGAGCTTGGTCAGATCATCGGTATGGGCCAGATTTTTTAGGGTCTGATAGTTCCACTCATCCAGTAAATTACGCAGAAATATGCGGCGTACATTTAGGGTATTATTCCAGTTAATATAGATGCTAAAAAACCATAAAGGGATAGAAACGACGGCAAAGATAAGACCTTGGGACCAAGTGAGTAAATGAATGGCTCCAATGGTCATAAACAGGGCAATAAATATCGAGCAATAGAGTGCGCCTTTGAACTGGGTTTTGATGCAAAGATTAGTGACCAGGATAAAAATAGCGGTAGCGTACAGATAGGTACTGACGTGCGGGCTATTAGAGAGCAACAGTAAACCAATCCAGATTCCGGCAGCGACTGTCGTACAAACGGGCAAGAACATCTCTAGAACCTGGATGTTTTTATAATGGTTAAACAGGTAAGAGCCGCAGAGCATGGCTACAATCACAAGCAGTACACGTGACACACCGGAGAGGAAAAATATATCTGGAATAATAAAGATATCGGCAAAGAAGTACAGTAAAAAGGCAATCTGCGCCATATAGTTTACCTGACGTAAGTCATGGTGATTGTCCGCATACATATAATCATAAAAATATTGCCGGAATAGCGGGGGAATGCGTGCAGAACGGTCTGCCAGTGCCTGTTCAATCAGTTGACGGTTTTGCAGATCACATTCGGCCAGTTTGAGCAGTTGATACATTCTGGCATTCTGAAAATAGACATCCTTTGGAGAATGTAAATCTTCATGAGAAGATGACATTGTTATTATCCATTTATTATTTTGCCTAAGCAGTATTATGAATCATTGGAATGAAAAGCAACCTTCTAAAATGGGGATTGTATAATTTTTCTCTGCTAAAAAGTAACAAAATTTATAGGCTTTAATCCAATATCGAGAATAATTATCTTATTGATATTATATATTTTTTATTATTTTGTGGGTTGTTTCACGTGAAATATGTAAAACTATCTGGACCTGAGTAAAGTCTTTATCCATTGCAGCTAATTTTGAAGAGGGGCGGATTACTTTTTTTGCAGAACGTTAGAAAAATTAAACGGTAGAAATAGTTTTACAAAGTAAAACTGTAATAGATCAAAGCAAAAGGACGTATAGCTTGGCATGAAATAAGTATCTAAATATTTCTGTTGTTAGACTTTATACGCAGAAGCGGTACATTGTTTCAATAGTGCAACTTCATACAGCGGGTAGCTGCGAGGAAGCTGGCAAAGGAAATCATATTTTTAAGGTGCTGAGGTAAGCCCGACCATGTCATATAATCAAGAAACTGAACTGTCTTATTCCGATGACTGTCAAAAATATATCAATCAGTTTATTCAGGAATTTCCTCTGCGACGGGCAGAAATTGGGCAGGGGACTGTGATTAAACGTGCCTTGCCTAGCCGGCATAAACGTATGATCGGCGCATGGTGCTTTCTGGATCATGCCGGGCCTGCCAGCTTTCCTCAGGGGAGTGGTCTGGATGTGGGACCGCATCCGCATATCGGTCTGCAAACCTTTACCTGGATGATCGAAGGCACCATGATGCATAATGACAGCATCGGTAGCCAGCAGCTCATCCGGCCTAAACAGGTGAATCTGATGACTTCCGGCTATGGGATTTCTCATACCGAAGTATCTCCCGATACTGAAACCCAGATGCATGCCGCCCAGCTCTGGATTGCCTTGCCGGATGACAAGCTCAATATGGCGCCTGCGTTTGACCATTATCCGGAACTGCCTGTGGTACAAGCACAGGGGATTGAGTTTACCGTGCTGGTCGGAGAATATTTAAATACCAGATCGCCGGTTAAAGTACATAGTGAATTGCTGGGGGTAGATCTGTTTGCTCAAGAAAGTACCTCCGCCCGCCTCAGCTTAAATCCTAAATTTGAATATGGCTTTATGGCCTTAGAAGGCAGCGCCAGCATTAATGGACATGAGCTGACAGAAGACAATATGGTAATTCTGGAGCCAGGCCTGGAACATGTAGATATTCAGATTCATGCAGGTGGCCGGGTTCTATTATTAGGCGGAGAACCTTTTGAAAGTCCGATTTTACTGTGGTGGAATTTTGTTGGCCGCACCACTGAAGAATTAAAAATGGCACGGGATCAGTGGAGTGAAGGGCATTCCCGTTTTGGCGCTATTCCCGATTATGACGGACCCCGCCTGGAAGCGCCGGCTTTTCCAGACCGGATGCGGCCTTCCAGATAAATCAGTAAGACTGCAAGTCTACTTGGAGCATTTTTTGAATTAAACTCCAGGAATGAAGCGGAAAAATAGAAAAGCTGTCACCACAGTCATCAAAAACTGAGTGACAGGACGCGGCTTTTGCTATGCTCGAAAAGCAAGAACAATAAAATTATGAGTCTCATATGCGTGTTTTACATCATCTCGAACAATCACGATCATTTCGTATCCTGTGGGCCATGGAAGAATTAGGGCTGGATTACGAGGTTAAATACTATAAGCGTCAGCCCAATCTTGCTGCGCCACCGGCCTTAAAACAGGTCCATCCATTGGGCAAGGCACCGATTCTGGTCGATCAGGCTCAGGTACTGGCGGAATCTGCAGCGATCCTGGAATATTTACAGGAAACTTATGACCAACAGCAGCAGTTTCGTCCAGAAGATCCTGCCGACAAGGCCCAGTACCGTTACTGGATGCATTATGCGGAAGGTTCATTAATGCCGCTGCTGGTGATGCAACTGGTAATGACCACTGTACCTAAACATACCCCTTTGCTGATTCGGCCTATAGCCAAAAAAATCTGCGATGGAGTGAAGAAGCAGTTTGTACAGAGCCGCTTAAAAGATCATATCCAGTTTCTGGAAAGTTATTTGAGCGAGCATGATTATTTTGCTGGGCACTTCAGTTTTGCCGATATTCAGATGAGTTTTCCTTTGGAGGCGATGCAGAGCCGGACAAGCCAAAGTTATCCGGCCATTCAAGCCTATCTTAAACGGGTTGCACAACGTGCAGCCTATGCGCGTGCACTGAGCAGAGAAAAACAGATCAGTTCTTAAATGCTTAAAAAAAGCTGCAATATGCACCTTTTTCCTTGGCCATACGGATTATTCTGGAAAGCTCAGACGTTCTTTAGGGAAAACCACTTTAAAGGTTGAGCCTTCATTTTCTTTAGACTCCACTTCCAGATGGGCTTGATGCTGCATCAGCACATGTTTGACGATGGCCAGACCTAAACCGGTGCCACCTGTGCGCCGGCTGCGGTCTGAATCGATCCGGTAAAAACGCTCGGTCAGGCGTGGCAAATGTTTCGGATCAATCCCGATACCATTGTCTTCTACAATAAAGTAGGCCGACTCGCCATCATCATGCCAGCCCATGGTGATGCTCCCGCCCTTAGGCGTATATTTGATGGCATTGGTAATCAGGTTACTAAAGGCACTGGCCAGTTCCATGTCGGAACCAATCAGGTCACAATGACTGTCAATATCCAGATTCAGGGTATGACCATAATCAACATTATAAGCCTGTGCGTCATCAAACAGCTGATTCATCAAGCTTGGCATTTCAATAATCTGGTTCTTGGCAATATTCTTGTCATTTTCCAGACGCGAGAGCAGGAGCAGATCATTAACCAGTGCATTCATGCGTCGGGTTTGAGACTGCATCTGGTCAAAGGCACGTTTCCAGCGGGGATTGATATCTTCCTGATCGGTGAAGGTTTCAATATATCCACTTAAAACCGTCAGTGGCGTGCGCAGCTCATGCGAAATATTATCGACAAAATCTTTGCGCATCTGCTCCAGATTATGCATCCGGGTGACATCATAAGCCACCAGCAGGCGGCTTTCACCACCAAAACGAGTCATTTTGACCTGTACATAATGATCTTCAAACAAGGAAGATCTCATTTTCAGGCCATCAGGGGCTTGATCAATATTGTGGTAATATTCGATAAAAATCGGTTGACGTAACAGCGTAAGAATATTACGGCGGCGATCATCCGGAGAGATGCCAAGCAGGCGTTCTGCTGCCGGGTTCCACCATTCGATCTGCTGGTTGTCATCAATCAGCACCACTGCCTCTTGTAAGGCCACCAGTGAGGATTGCGCCCGGTCAATCAGCTCGACCATTTCCGCCTGAACAATACGTTCCTGACGCTGCGCCCGATATACATTGAACAGCAAAGCCCCCCAGATTCCGTGAATATTAGGGGGGACATCATAGGGGCGATTTGAAATCCACTCATTGACCAGATACAGGGAGCGCATCTGGGTGGCAAAAAAAGCCACAAACGCCAGTACCAGACAAACCCAGAAATACCCAATCCCGAAGCCGATAAAAGCGGCAATGATCAGAAAAAATGCCAGTAAGCGTAAATCCTGCTTGGCAAAATCCCATAAGCTGCTGTAACGGAATTTCTTGTGGTCACGTGCCAGCTCGGGGACAGGGTAAGGTTCATACATAAAACTAGGGTTACCTAAAAGAAATTAACCAGCGGCAACATCGGCCCGGGTGGAGAAGCGGTAGCCGGTACCACGTACAGTCTGCACAAAACGGTCTGCCCCATAAGGCTCTAGGACCTTGCGCAAGCGGCGGATATGGACATCAATGGTCCGGTCTTCAATATAGACATTACCCCCCCAAACCTGGTCCAGTAATTGGGTACGGGTATAGGCGCGTTCCGGATGCGTCATGAAAAATGCCAGCAAACGGTACTCGGTCGGACCCATTTCCAGAATCTTGTTGCCAAAATTCACCCGTTGGCTCACTGGATCCAGCACCAGACCATTGGCATCAATGGTTTTTTCTCCACTTAGCGCATTGGCACGGCGCAGAACCGCTTTAATCCGTGAGACCAGTTCGCGTGTAGAAAATGGCTTGGTCATGTAGTCATCAGCACCGGCATCGAGTCCCTGTACCTTATGATCTTCTTCACCACGGGCGGTCAGCATGATAACTGGAATTTCAGACAGGGATTCATCACGTTTCAAGCGACGGCAGAGGTCTACGCCGCTCACTCCACCTGGCATCATCCAGTCCAGTAAAATGAGAGCCGGACGCTGATCCACAATCATCTGATGCGCTTGTTTGGCATCTTCTGCCTGCAGACACTGAAATCCTGCCATATCCAAAGAGGTATGAATCATTTCCCTGATTGGGAGTTCGTCATCGACGATTAATATGTAGTCATCTTTCACAACGCAATACCCTATTTCATGCAAACGGTGGACCGTTTTATATTTATGACAGGCTTATTACAAAGACTAATTATGACAGTATCATTGCAGAAAGGGAAAATAGCCGAAGTTTCGCAAAGATTTGTGACAATTTTAATAAAAATTTAATTAGAAATCAGACATTTTTAATTCATTTTGTTGAGATAAGTCTTTGTAAATAAATTTAAAATTAAAAATACGTGGCGGCTGATCAAGATAAAAAACCTATTTCTCTATAAAAACTAGGCTTTGACTTTTTTCTCGGCAAAATGCTCCAGCAGGGCCAGAAAAATAATACTGCAGGAGGACAGCACTTCGTCCATCGACTGTTTAAAGCCGCTCATGACCCAGCGGATTGCAATCTGGGTAACATAGCCATTCAGTCCGGTCGACACTAAAGAAAGCTCCTGTTCAGAGCGGCTCAGGTTCGGCATCATCAGCATGACAAAGGCATGAATCATGCGGTCAAAGCGCAACATGGTTTCATGAATCGTGGCCTGATTATGCAGCTCCTGTACCAGCATGGCATCAATATAAATAATCCGTGCCATACGTGGATTATCTTTTAAAGTTGTTAGCAGGGCGGTCAAGCCGGCTTTAATCATGTTTTGCGGATCGGCTGAGGCTTGCAGCATGGCCTGCATGACATTTTGCTGCAACTCATCAATCAGCTGTAAAAAAATGGTCTGAAATAGGTGCTCACTTTTTTTAAAAGACTCATAAAAATAGCGTTCGGTGAGCTTGGCTTCATTGCAGATATCTTTGACCGTCACCGAAAAAAAACCATGGGTGCCATAAGCTTCGATACCAGCTTCGATTAGTTTTTCACGACGTAACTGCTGGCGCTCCGCCATCGACAGGCCTTTAAACTGACGCTCTTTGGCGCGGGTCGCTGGTGCTTTTGTGGTTGAAGGAGCTGAATTGGTCATAACTTTCAGTGGCAGTCTCGCTAAAGGTTGGGGCTATCTTATCAACAAATCTGCATTTGACCTATGCTGAAATTTCAGACTGAAACTTGGCCTGTAGAGACATTATAGAGTGATTGACAATACTTATTGTCAAAACTATATTGAAATGATGGGCTGCATCCTGAACAGACAAAAATACCGGCTGTCATGGACTGGCAGTATTTAATTCAAGGAATCTCAATGAAAAATTTTAACAATAAAGTTGCAGCGATTACCGGTGCCGGTTCTGGCATTGGCCAGCAGCTGGCTGTACTGCTGGCACAGCAGGGCTGTCATCTGGCACTGAGTGATGTTAATGAGCAGGGGCTGGAAAAAACACTCGAGCTGCTGAAAGGCAATCATGTCCGTGTCACCACTCAAAAAGTGAATGTCGCCAATCTGGCTGAAGTTCAGGCTTGGGCCAAGCAGGTCGAGCAGGATCATGGCAGTGTGAATATGATCTTTAATAATGCAGGTGTTGCCTTGGGCAGTACGGTTGAGGGTGCAAGCTATGAAGATCTGGAATGGATTGTAGGAATCAATTTTTGGGGCGTGGTCTATGGTACCAAGGAGTTCCTGCCATTGATCAAAAAAACCGGTGATGGACATGTGATCAATATTTCCAGCCTGTTTGGTTTGACCGCCCAGCCCACCCAATCTGCTTATAATGCGACCAAGTTTGCGGTACGTGGTTTTACCGAATCCTTGCGTCAGGAGCTGGATATGCAAAATTGCGGCGTAAGCGCGCTGTGTGTACATCCGGGTGGAATTCGCACCAATATTGCCAATGCAGCCAAAATGAATGATAGTCTTTTGAGCTTAGGGATGCATCCTGAAAAATCGGCACGTAATTTTAATAAACTGTTGCGTTGTCCGCCTGAAGAAGCTGCTCGCCAGATTCTGGATGCGGTGCAGAAAGACAAACGCCGTCTGCTGATCGGTAATGATGCCAAGGCCCTGGATATGATCCAGCGCATCTTGCCTACCGGTTATCAGCGCGTCACTGCTCTGGCTTCGCGTCTGGGTAAAAAAGGCAAAAAATCAGCTTAATCACCTTCCTCTACCTCGGCCCGCGAAAGCGGGCTTTTAACTTGATTGATGCGCTTTATTTTAATTGATTCCGAAGACAAGATAACAGGATCAGCCAGTTCTCTATAAGCCGGAAAGTTACAGCTGGTTTAATTTATAAACCGGATGTCATCACTGTATCTGTCAGTTTTTAATATTAAAAATGCGTGGACTATGCAATAACATACTGATTTTTAAAACCCTCAGATCAAGGCCTGAATAGTTTTTTTCTTCCAGACCAACTGGTAATACAAGCCCTGCAAAATACACAAGCTTACGAAGGTCAGTGCGTAGGCATACCAGATGCCTTCCAGGCCCCACCACTGGCTAAACAGATAGGCACAAGGCACCTCAATAACGAGAATGGTCAGAATATTAATCAGCATGGGCACCGTCACTGTACCGCTAGAACGCATAATCGAGGCAAAAATCGCACTGGCGCCAAAGAACAGGATCGACCACAGTACAATAAACAGGAGCTGCTGACCCAGCACCACCACCGCTGGATCGGTAATAAACAGAGCCATCAGATATTTAGAAGACAAATAAGCAAGAATTACCAGCCCGCCAGTGAACAGGATATTCATACTCAAGGCGGTGCGGGTGACTTTATTGAGTAAATCCGACTTTCCTGCACCAATGGCCTGCGCCCCAAAGACTGAGGCAGCGATAGCGATAGATAAAGCGGGAAACTGGATATAGTTCAGGACCTGATTGACCGCACCATAGGCCGCCGTTGCTTCAGCTCCATGACGGTTAACCAGTCCTACAATCACTAATCCTGCTACGGAAGTTGTCACCATCTGCACTCCGGTAGGAATGCCTAGCCGTAAAATGATCTTGCTCAACTGGGGTTGATGGCGGATATTTTTAATTAAGGCCCAGTCCAGTTTCAGTGGATGCTGTTTATAATTTAAATACAGCACTAAAAAAACCAGGACGGCCAGATTGCCTAAAATAGTGGCGATAGCAGGCGAGATAATCCCCATCCGAGGAAAACCAAAATAGCCGGCAATCAGGACTGGCGTGACCCCCAGACCGATTCCAATCGTTAATGCTGAAGCGAACAGTGGTGTGGTACTGTCGCCGACACCACGTAAAATGGAAGTATAAATAATATAAATAAAAATCAGGGGACTGCCGGCCAGCATCCATTGTACATAGGGCAATGATAAATGCATGACCTCAGGATCTGTGCCCAGCGCAAGTAAAATCTGCTCCGCAAAAATGACCCCCAACAGGGCAATCAGACTTCCCCCAATCAGGGTCATAAATAAGGTAGAGCCCACCACACAGTGTACTTTTTCCAGGTTTTTAGCGCCCCAGGCCTGCCCAATCAGGACGGTCGACCCGGCAGAGAGCCCGATCACAAAAGCCATCAAACAAAACAGGATCGGAAAGAACACCGCAACAGCAGCAATCGCGTTGACCCCCAACATCTGTCCGACAAAGATAGTATTCACGGTACCAGACAGACTTTGCAGGATATTGGTCGCAATTAATGGTAACAGAAAGACCAGAAAGGTTTTCCACAGATTTTTTTGCTGAATTAAAGCATGCTGCGCCATATAAGGTCCTGTTCTTGGTTTTTCAAATACTTATCTTAGCGAATTATGCTAGATCGGCAGTCAAAACGCCTTAGCTTTTCAGTAACGGCACAGCCTGTGTTTTAAACTTTGGCAAGAATATGTGCTGCTTCAATTAAGGTTTCATTTTTTTTGGCAAAACAGAAGCGCAGCAAATGTATATCCTGTGGAGGATCTTTATAAAATACAGAAACTGGAATGGCGACCACGCCATGCTGCTGGGCCAGATAATGACACATTGACAAGCCATCCAGATCGGGGCGAATCTCACGATAGTCCAGATTCTGGAAATACGTCCCTTGAGTAGGCGTCCATTGAAAACGTGTGCCCGCCAGTTCTGTATTAAACAAATCGCGCTTGGCCTGATAAAAACTGGAGAGCTGATGAATATGCTCGGGATGCAGTTGCATATATTCAGTCAGGGCAACCTGAATCGGGGTCACACCACAAAAGCTGACAAACTGGTAAATCTGTCTAAATAGCTGCATCAAAGGCGGAGGCGCTACACAAAAACCGGTTTTCCAGCCAGTGACATGAAAGGTTTTACCAAAAGATCCCACCACAAAGCTGCGTTCACGTAACTGCGGAAAGCTGGCTGCCGAAATGTGGCGAACATCGTCAAAGACCAGATGTTCATAGACTTCATCAGACAGGATCACAATATTCCGGTCATGAACCAGTTCAATCAACTGCTGCCAATCCTGTTCTGTCCACACGGTTCCCGTAGGGTTGTGTGGGGTATTGACAATGATCATGCGGGTCTGGTCATTGATCGCATCTTTGACCTTGTTCCAGTCCACGGAAAAGCCAGGATATTCCAAGGCAATATGCACTGGCCGAGCACCGGCCAGTTGCACGCTGGGCGCGTAGCTGTCATAGCTGGGATCAAAAATAATGACTTCCTCACCGGCACGGACACTGGCCTGAATGGCGCAGAAAATTGCAAGGGTGGCCCCGGGTGTAATGGTAATTTCACTGACAGGGTCAAGGCAGAGCTGGTCACGCTGCTGGTACAGATCTGCCACCAGACCACAGAGCACGGGCAGGCCATTGCTTGGCGCATATTGATTAAACCCCCCACGAGTCGCACGACTAAGCGCATCCAGCAGCTGGGGCGGAGCCGGGAAATCCGGAAAGCCTTGGGACAGGTTGATGGCACCCAGTTTCTGCGCCAGATTCGACATGGTGCTAAAAATAGTGACGCCCAAATCGGGAAGTTTGGAAGATAATTCGAGCATGTCCCTGACCCCTTGTCTTATCATGCAATTATTAAAGTCTGTTGAGGATTAAATGTTATTCCCGTCAGTGTAGCAGCAAGTAAGCACAGGAATAATCAGAAAATTAAAATGATCTTAAGCAAATGTACAAGCTTGGGTATCAGTCGCTCAGTCCAGCTCAATGAATCAGAACAAGTTGTTTGCCTAATCATGTGAAATAAATACCAAGATGGACGGTGCCGGGCTTATTTTTTACAATCAGCGTGATAAAAATAACCTCACCACATAATTATAAAATGCTTAAAAATATTGATACGGTGCTAGATGCACTAGGTCTGGGGCCACAAAAACGTGCACTACAGATTCAATTTACTCATCCTATTTTACACTCCCAGCTTGCGATTCAGCGTATTGAGGGCCGGCACTGGATAAATGAAGGATTACAGGTAGAGTTACTGTGTTTATCCACCCATCCCTCGCTGCCTTTAAAACAGTTTATGGGTGTTCAGGTTGCTGTAGATCAGGTCACTGACCGGGGAGAGCTGTTTCGGACCAGCGGCATCATTACGGCAGCCAGTCAGGGACAGAGTGATGGTGCACTTACGATTTATAAGCTGAGTCTGCAGGATGCCACCGCTTTATGGCAAAAACGTCGCAATAGCCGGGTATTTCTAAATAAAAGTGTGCGTGACATCAGTGAAATTTTATTTACAGAATGGCAAAAAAGAAGCCCTTTATTTACAGCCAGTTTAAGCCTGGACCTGAGCGGCCTGTCAGCAGAATATGATATTCGTCCTTTTGTGATGCAGTCCAATGAAAGTGATTATGAATTTCTTAGCCGCTTATGGCGCAGCGAAGGAATTAACTGGCTGATTGATGAAAAAGAACTGCTGCTAACAACTTCCAAGTCTGCTATTCAGCCCCAGATTTTGCGCCTGATTGATCATGCAGAGAGTTTTCAGGCTCTGGCACGCCGTTTTATCTGTTTTCATCGCAGTCATGCCACTGAAGCGTTTGATAGTATTACCAACTGGACAGCTCAGCGCAGTCTAAAGCCGACACAGGTGCAGACTCAGCGTTGGCAGGCGGAGCAACTGTCACCAGATGAAAGCCAGTATTTTTTAAATACACAGCAATTTGAATCTCCAAACGGGCAGGAAATATTAGCGCTGGAAGATGCCTGGACCGTCAGTTCAGCCTGGAGCGCTGATCTGAACGGGGAGGATCAGGCCACTTCTTCCAGTCATAGTCAGCTGGAGAAATTGAGCAGACAATTGGGTCAATATCATGCATTGCAATCAAAATACTTTCAGGCCAGCAGCAGCGTCAGAGATGCACAGGTGGGCTATTGGTTTCAGTTGAAGGATCATCTGGAAATTGATCAGCATGCAGCCCATGAACGGGAATTTCTGATTTTAGGGAAGCACTTCTATAACCAGAACAATTTACCAAAAGAGATAGGGGCACAGCTGGAGTCGCTATTACATGCCAGTTCATGGACAGCTTTGGAAGAGGAGCGGCAGGCCAACGAATTGTATTTAATTCGTCGCTCTATTCCGGTAGTTCCAGAATATCTGCCATTTAAGCACCAACCGCTGGCCTATGCACAACGTGCTAGGGTCGTTGGACCCGAAGGTGAGAGCATCCATGTCGATGAATGGGGACGGGTTAAAGTACGTTTTCTGTTTACCCGTGATCAGGATCATCAGCATGATGGCGGAGCGGGAAGCAATAATGATGACACAGATTCTGCCTGGGTAGATGTGCTGACTTCATGGGCCGGTGAGGGTTATGGCACACGATTTCATCCGCGAGTGGGTGAAATCGTAGTGATTGACTTCTTTGATGGGAATGTTGATCGCCCATTTGTCGTGGGACGTTTGCACGAAGCTGAGCGTCATCAAACTATGTTTGATGTGAAAGGTCAGTTACCAGATACCAAAAAACTCAGTGGTATTCGTTCCTCTGAAGTGGATGGCCAAGGTTTTAACCAGCTCCGCTTTGACGATACTACAGGACAGATCAGCACACAGTTGCAAAGCAGTCATGGGACCAGTCAGCTGAATCTGGGGAATTTAAGTCATCCTAAAGAAAATGAAAGTAGCGAAAGTCGAGGTGAAGGATTTGAGCTGAGGACAGACCAGTGGGGGGCGGTAAGAGCCGGCGCTGGTCTGCTGCTTTCAACATATAAACAGGAAAATGCCAATGCCAATCACTTAAATAGCAGCCCGGCTAAAAACCAACTTGAATCAAGTTTAAATAATATTCAGGCCTTAAGTGACGTTGCTAAAAACCAGCAAACTGATCCTTTGGAGGCTTTAGATCATCTGAAAAACTTTCTGGATCAAATCGAACAGCAAGATCAAAACAAGGCAGAAAACTTTAAACAGGCTTTAATGATTCTGTGTGCACCGAACTCCATTGCTATTTCGACCAATGAGGACTTATACCTCTCTGCGGATAGACAGATTAATCATAGTGCTGCGGATAGTATGAATTTTTCAACCCAGAAATCTTTAATTGCCCATGCACAGGACAAGATCAGTTTATTTGCGGCGCAGGAGGGTGTTAAAGCAGTTGCTGCACAAGGTAAGGTGGAACTTCAGGCGCAGGATGATGCAATGGAAATGATGGCCCGTCAGCAAATCAAAATTATTTCGACTGAAGATCGGATTGAAATTATTAGTCCTAAAGAAATTGTACTGACTGCCGGTGGTTCTCAGTTAAAGATTAATGGACAAGGTGTATTTGGAGTAACAGGCGGGAAATTTGAGTGTAAAGCGGGGCAGCATAGTTTTATGGAAGGGGCTAAAGTCTCTCATGAAATACCTCAGCTTCCGAATAATGCTTTATATAGCAATAGGCTGGATATATATGATCTATTTTGGCAGTCCGATTTCAGTTCAATAAATTATAAAGCTTTTATTCCTGATACTAATTCGTATATTTCAGGTCAGCTTGATACGCATGGTCGTACTGGAAAAATTACTACAGCTGATCCCTCTAAAGTAGAAATTTTGGTAGGGCTCAATGATGAATGGGGATTAAGTGTCCAAGGTTATGATGTTGATGACCTGATTGAGCAGAATAATAAATAGGATATAAAAATGACAAATAAGTCTTTAGCAACCATACAAATTCTAGATTTGTTAGGCAATCCAATTCCTAAAGTTCAATATGAAGTCAAAAATAGTAAGACAGGTCAACATGTAGTAAAGGGTTCTACCAATTCCAAGGGGTGCCTTTATGAAATTCAAAGAGACAAAGGAACGGTTTTAGATATATATGTCAAAAGCCTTTTGGGTGGAGGTATGAAAAAAGTTCAGACCTTCATAATGGCAAAAGATCGTATGCTGGTTACGGTTATAAGTCCTAAAATTCTCTTGGATTTAAAAACAGTAGAAAATAATGGAAATAAAGGAAGTTATAAACGTAAAACACATAAGGTTAAAAAAGGTGAAACTTTATCATCTATTGCACAACAGTATCACACCACAATCCGAGTGCTCGAAAGGCTGAATGGGATAAAAGATGTCAATAAAATCAGCATAGGACAAGTAATTAAACTTCCAATTAATATGCCTGCCACAGGAAATAATACAAGTATTGATAGCAAGTTAAACCCTCAAAAAAACGCTTCTCAAAATAATAAGCCTCAATCATCAGAGAAAAATAAAAAAGAGACTAAACAAGCTGATAAAGGAATTGTGAATACAGTTGAAGAGTATGAGAAGAAAGCATTAGAGCAGCTTAATGAATGGTATGAAGAAGGTAAGAAAGCTTTATCGGATGCAATAAAAATTGATATGAAAGAGGATCGCAGTCAGGATGGCGGAACACCGAAAACTGATACTTCCAACTTATGTAAAATTAATCCTCAATGTATATCTCAAGGCAAAAGTGAACTTATTAGAGAGGTTAATATCAGGCTAGCAGGCTTTGGTGGCGCATTACCTACAGATGAATTTACTCCTTTAACAGTGGAATGTATAAAACAATTTCAACGGGATTATATGGGGGTTCCTGAAACTGGAAAAATATGTGGAAGTTTTTTAGCAGCTTTAGATAAGTTTTATTATGAATATCCAATTGCAAATTTTATGACTAAAGCTAGTTGTCCCTGTGGTCAGTGTTCAGGTTATGGTAATAATAGAAGAGGTATTAAATCTGGTTTGAATACTGCTAATGAATATCCAGGATTGCATAGATCTTTAATATGGATATTAAAAGCATTAAATTTTTATTTAAAAAATGAATTTAAATATAAAGGTCTTGAAATGGCTTATATTGAGTCTGGGTATAGATGCATTAATGATAATAAGAATAAAGGAAGAACCACATTAAACCACATGGGTTTGGCACTAGATATACATATTAATAAAAATGGGAAGAGAACTAAAGCTATAGAGGATATAGAGTTTGTTAGAAAAAAAATTATGGTTGTAAAGATGGGAGCAAGTGAAGAAAGAGCTTCTGAAAAAATATATTTAGAACCAAAAAAATTTAAGAGTGGAGCAAATGGAGCAACTACTTGGGTTCATTTTGATATAACAAGATTTTCGAGTATTTACTTTAATGATGAGTATTTCAAAAAAGTAATTAAAGATCTCAATGGAAAGCCATTATTGGAGATTGTTAAATCACTAAATATAAATTCTATTTTAAATTGTGCAGGAATAATCGTAAATACCTCTACAATTTCTAAAATAACAGATCAAACTATTGATGATCTCGTAAAAGAACTAGGGGATGCAATTGCTAGTGGGGAAGGTAGCTATGAAGCTTGGAATGCAGGAGCTCCCGAAGGGAAAAGGGTTAAATATGGAAAAATAAACGACTTACCAGGTACAATTACTGGAAAAACTATTAATGAACTTTTAGAAGCTGCAATAAAATATAAATGGGATGATAATAGAAGAAGGTTTGCAACAGGAAAATATCAAACGATTCCTTCTACTTTAGCGGAAGCTAAAGCAAGACTAAATTTGACTGGTAATGAACTATATGATTGTGATATGCAAGAAAAAGTTTTTAAAGAACATTTATTAAGGGGTCGTACATCTATCTATAACCTGATTATTAATGGAAATAAAACGGTGGAACAGGCTATGGTTGATGCTTCTAAAGAGTGGGCTTCAATTGCTTTACCGAAAGGGGAAAAGAATAAATATGGAGTAATTTCTGATGGTAATGTTGGTTACCATGAGTCTAAAACAAATAAGGCAAACAAACATTCTACTGAAAAAGTTAAAGTTATATTTGAAAAAATATATACTTATCATTTGAATAAATAGGTTTTAAATATGAAGTTTAAGATAATTCTATTATTATTTAGTCTATTATTTTCAAGTTATATATATTCAAAAGAAAATATATTAATAGATTCAAGTAATATATCAAGATGTCATTTTGAAGGTGAAAATATTGATTTTTGTTCAAAGGATAAAATTGAAATTTATAATAAACATATTAAAGATTTTCCTAATTTTTCAAATGATAAAATATTATTAATTTTGAATCATATTAGAGATTCGGGAAAGGGTGACAGTAGATTTGTTAAAATTATAGTTATATTAGATCCTAAAGTAAAAAGAATAACTCCTCTACCTCAGATGGTGGGTAATTTTGTTGATAGTAAATTGAGAGCGATTAATGATGATCCTGCTATTATAAAATATAGTAAGAACGATAATAAAATTTGTTTATCAGGAACTACCTATTTTTTTAAAAATAATAATATTAATATTGAAGATGATTGCTATAGTTTTGAAAAAGGAAAATTTAATAAAATAGAGGAGTCTGTATTAAGTGGTATTGAAGAATTTTCTAAGCTACCCTATTCCTCCGATATTCATTTTAAATGTATAAATAATATTAAATTAAATCAGTGTAATAGGTTAAATTTAATACCCTCTAAGACAATATTAACTAAGTATAATTTTGTTAATGCTCAAGATGGAGAGAGTGTATTATTGAAAGGAAAAAAAGATTTCTTTTTAATAGTATCTCCATTTTTTGATGAAGATGGGGCTAATTTAAGGATTATGAAAGTTAAAAATTTTAATTTAATTTCAGAAAAATATATTTATGCAGGAAAAAGTGTAGAGATTGATGATAATTTAAATATAAAATATTTTGAAGGAAATAATAGATCTCTTGCGAAAGTAAAAACCGCCTCAATATAAATTTCATGAGATATCAAAAATTAAATCGTTTTTCAGATTCTGACTTCAAACGCTTGGTTGGCGTACCTCGACAAGTTTTTACTGAAATGGTTGAGGTCTTAGAAAAAGCAGAATC